>JASHPB010000150.1 GCA_030038355.1 Candidatus Binataceae bacterium | reverse complement strand
GTACGCTGAATTGGCTTGTCTTTAATCCGGCGTTTGCCAGCGCCCCGTCGTAGATCGCGCTGATCATCCGATTGAGCTTGCGCACGCAACCACCCAGACATACGCCCTCGACGCTCTTGATATCCAGATCTTTGGAGATGGGGCTCATATCCATTGCATATACAAGGATTCTCCAATTGTCAACTGGTCGCGTTGTGCCGGGCGCTTCTTGGTCCGAATCTTGTATATGCAAGCAGTGACCACTGTCAAAAGCACCGTACGGTTAATGATGACGATAAAAGCCAGTTCGCGAAGTGCCGAAGGTCTCGCGATCTGCGAGGCCGCTCAGACGCGAAGGGAGGACTCGCTTAAATCAAGTCGGTGGAGCACAGATCGAAAATCATGAATCTGGTGATCCTTGTCAGCAGCGCGCAGATGTTCCTTCGGAATCTCGGCCTGCGGCAGATAAATGAAACGCTGAGCTCGGCGACCCGGCTCGCCGCTCCAAATGCTGGTCAGAAGATCATCGCCCGATTCGGGAGAATTGCTGAATGGGTGCAATCCGAGCGTCTCGCGACGTGCCACATGCCGGTCACTGGATGCGGCGCGGCGCTTCCGACGGGGTCAACAACGAAATCCAGACAAGTCGACGATGACCTTGACGAGGATGGGACCTATGACCTTCAGCCGCTTTTCAACTCTCCCTAGGGTCAAACTCCATTATCTGGAAGAGGGCGACGGTGATGTCGTCGTTCTACTTCACGGGTGGCCGCAGACGTCGCACAGCTGGCGTCATGTCATTCCGAAACTCTCTGGGAAATATCGGGTCATTGCGCCTGACCTGCGCGGATTGGGCGATAGCTCGCGCCCGGCCGATGGATATGACAACGGCACGGTCGCAAGCGATGTGATCGAATTGATGGACTCGCTCGGAGTGCGCGAATTCTACCTGGTTGGCCATGACTGGGGCGGTCCGGTGGCATTCGCTGCCACATTGCTTGCCCGCGATCGCGTCAGGAAGCTGGCCCTCGTGGATGCGGTGCTCGCCGGTGACGGCCGCTCGGCCGGGAGTGGCCAGGGCGGTGCGCGCTGGCACCATCTCTTCCACCGCACGCCTCATCTCCCTGAAGCGCTCACGGCTGGACGTGAATCGATCTATCTCAGCTGGTTCTATGACGAATACAGCGAGCGCGCGGGCGCTGTCCGTCCCAGTGCTCTCGCGGAATATGTCCGCTGCTACTCCCAGCCCGGCGCCATGCGTTGCGGCTTCGAATACTATCGGTCGGTTGAGGTTTCCTCGGCCTTTGTTCGAGCGTGCATCGAGCGCGACGGCAAACCGACGCTGCCCGTCTTGAGCATCGCGGGCGGGGCTGGCCGCGGACGAGCTGGCGAAGCGGAAGAGAGTATCGGCAGACTCGTTACGAACCTCGATTCCTACATCATTCCGGACTGCGGCCATCTGGTTCCGGAAGAAGCGCCTGAGGAACTGTGTGAACTCCTCTTACCCTTCCTCAGCAGCCAGAGCCCCGCCTGCGGCATGAGTTAGCTCACGTCGATATCTACTCTGCGAATTGGCGAGTGCAAAATGTCCGCATCACTGAATGACAGAGCTTCCGTTGTCATCGCACGCAATGAAGCCTTCGGCCCTGTCGATCGAGAGGGCGTCGTGCTTCTCACGTTATGTATTGGCGTACTGGTCGCCCAAGTCGACACCTCCGTGGTGAACCTCGCGATTCAGCCGATCGGGACCGCATTCCGTAGCTCGGTCGCGGCACTGCAGTGGGTGCTCGACGCTTACAATCTGACCTACGCGGCGCTGCTCCTGACCGCTGGACTGATCGCCGATCTCTACGGCCGGCAGCGCGCTTTTCGAATCGGCGCAGCGGCGCTGATCATCGCGTCGATCGGTTGCGCAGTCGCACCGTCCATCGCCTTTCTCATTGCGGCACGCGCCGGCGCAGGGGTCGCCGCCGCGTTGTTGCTCTCCGCCTCGCTCTCGATCGTGCGCGTTGTCTGGTCTGAGCCGATCGCGCGGCGTCGAGCTCTTGGCGTGTGGGCAAGTTGCAACGGCCTTGCCTTCGTCATCGGGCCAAGCCTCGGCGGGCTGCTCATCGAACGGTTCGGCTGGCAGAGCATATTCCTGCTTGTGGTGCCCCTCGCGCTAGCCGCTTTCCTGCTCGCTGGATGGACGGTGCCGGAATCATCCGATTCACGCGAACGCCGTGCCGACCTCCCGGGTCAGGTATCAGGAGTAATTGTTCTCGGCGGCCTCGTCTTTGCGGTCATCGCCGCTCATGAGGGCGGTGACGTCTGGTTGGGCTCACTTATTCTGTCCGTCCTGGCTTTCCCCTTATTTCTACTGGTCGAGCATCGCGCGAAAACGCAAGCCCTGGTACCGCTCGAGCTGTTCCGGAGGGCACCCTTTTGTGGCGCGATGGCAACAACGTCGGCCATGACCTTCGGCATCTACGGCATGATCTTTCTGCTACCCTTGGTCTGGCAATCATCTAGGTATCTAGCGCCACAGACTGCCGGGCTCGCGCTAACCCCCTGCGCTCTTGTGTTCTTCCTGGTTTCGCCGCGATCCGGCCATCTGACCCAACGCTTCGGCGTGCGAACGATGATCGCATGCGGCAGCGTCCTGATCGGTTGCGGCCTTCTGGTGTTGGCGGTGACGAGCGCAGGAAAACCACTTCTTGCTGCACAGATCGGTCTCGTCCTTGCCGGAATCGGCATGGGCCTCAACACCGGCCCGCTCATGTCGGTTGCCGTCGACGCGGTAAGCGCGGCTCGCTCGGGCACTGCCTCGGCACTGATTAATGTTGCTCGCATGACGGGTGCTACGCTCGGCGTGGCGTTCCTCGGCACTGTCTTTGCGCTATGGCATGGCGGTGCAGACGGATTGTGCGCCGCCATGCTAACCGGCGGCAGCGTGCAGCTTCTTGCCGCGTTCATCGCTTGGAGGACCATCTGATAGATGCCGGATACTGATTACGCACATGAAACTTACGGAATTGCGTGCACGAAAGAATTCTGTCCGCTGTCATTTGGTCAGTTCGAGCGGCGGCTGTTTCGAGAGACCGACGCGGTTATTCAAGAAATTCGCTCTAGCGCTTTTTGACATGGAGGCGCGGAATTGGTGACAAAGCTATTTTGACGGCCGTTAGGCATAACTGAAAATCGAACGACTTCACGCGCGGCGTCGCTCGATGATGGGGTCGAAGAGATGAACATTAAAAAGGTTTCGGTGGAACGCTTCAGTCTGACATCTTCCAAAACGTTCGAGGCCATTGTCGCCGCGCTCGAATCGGCGGTCGGGCAGCCAAACTTGGTCGAGTTCGCTAAAGCAACCAGAGCTGCGCGGACCTACGCTGAACTAGAGCGTGCAGTAAGCGCCGGTCTAGGGCGGACGGGGCTGATGATTTTCATGAAACTGGACCATGGGGCGATTTTGCGTAAGGAAACCGGGTTGGACGCGCCGAGAAACGTGCGTTTTGTGATCGGCAATCCGCTCATCATGAAAGAGATGGTAAAGCATGTTCCGGACGCGGGCTCATATGCTCCGGTCACAATTTTAGTGGATGAACGACCTGACGGTGTGCACTTGTCTTACGACAGGATGGCCGGGTTTCTGAATCCTTATGGAGACGGAGATGCTCTTGCAGTCGCAAGAAACCTCGATGCGAAGATCGAGAGCCTTCTTCAGGAGGCAGCAGCCTAACGGCAGACTGGGCCCGAGAAACACTCGTCGCGTGAACGGCAGAACAGCCGCACAACGGCAACTTTCTCGCTGGACTCATGGCTCTTCACTACGCGCCAGACCTCGATAATATGCTGAGAAAGGATCAAATTTTGATTAGCCAAGAGTTCAAGATTCTAGTTCCTTTCACTTCCGACAGGTAAGTCAACAATAAACTTACTGCCTTCTCCACTACTCTCCACGAAGATCCGGCCCCCATGCGCGGCGACGACGTCCTTAATCATAAGAAATCCAAGACTTCCGATACCGAGCGGATTAGCGCTGACGGTATACTGTTCAACCGGCTCAAACACTCGTTTTTGAACCTCGCGCGAAATACCCGGCCCTGTATTCTTGATTTCCAGTCGAATCGAATCGGGAGTCGAGCAGTGTCCGTCGACTTCAACGACTCCACCTTCACGTGTATAGCCGAAAGTATCCGTCACTAGGTTAGAAACCACCCAGGAAATCTTAGCGGAGTCACCGTAAATCTCTGGCAGCGATGTCGAATTCAGCTCCAGCTTAATATTTCTCTGCGCGGCCTGAAGGCTGAAGCATTGCGCCAGATCGTCGAGGATTGCGGAGATGGAAACCCTGTCGCGATGCAGAGCAATCGTGGAAAAACGCTGCCGCGAGGCGTTCATCAATTGCTCAATCAGGTCGCTCATTCTCGAAAACTCCGAAAGGATGACTTGTACCAACTTCTGATGCTCGGTACTGCAATCAGGCGGTCTCTGGGCTAGAAATTGAGCCGCCAAGCCCAGCGAGGTGAGCGGATTGCGGAGTTCGTGCGAGAGGGTCGCTACCAGCTCAGCCCGGGCGCGATCCTGGTCTCTTAAGTAAGTGACATCCTGGAAAGTCAGAAGAATCCCAAGCTCGTCTTCTTCGGAGAGTCGAGCCTGATTAACAAGAAAATTGTGATCACGACCGCGGAAGTTTACGTCAAGCTCCATCGGGTACGAAAGAGCGTTCTTGCCAGGCGTGGACAACTGATTTCGGATACGGATATAACCTCGAGACCCCGTAGGCAGGTTGGAAAATGGCTTGCCGACCACCGACGCGCCGTCCAGGCCTAGTACGATTTGGGCAATTTCATTGATATGCGCAACGATTCCTTCACGGTCTATCAGAACAACGCCATGCTCCAGGTTCTGAAGTATCGACTCAACCTTTTTTTTCTCAAACAGCAGCCGTTCAACATTGAGACGCTGATAGTACTCGAGGCGGGTGGCCATCTGATTGAAACTCTCGGCCACCAATTGCAGCTCTGTGACCGTCTGAGGCTCGAGTCGCCGCGAGATTGTGAGGTCTTCTCCGACGTCACTTAGCTCCGAAGCTAACTCAGTGAGAGGTCTGGCAATGTTTTTGGCGATCAACCATGAGAGGCCAATGCCAACCGCGAATGCCAGAAGAAAACTCAATATCAGAGTCGAGGCTACACGCCGGCTTAGGTTTCTCAGCAGAACGTCGTTGCGCCACATCGCCATCTCGTTCAGCCTAATCAAAGTATTGGTACCCGCGAAGAGTTGGTCGAACTCTGAATCGTGACGAATGCCAGGCGGCGACACCGCGATTTTAGTGAACAGTTGCGTCGCCTGATCATCTAGATTTCTCGCGGTTTCGGGTTCGCCAACTTCAGTGATCGCCTGATATTCAATATTCAACCAGTAAAAAAACTCATCACGGAGGCCGGGAATTGCCGGCTTTGCATCACCCTCAAGTTCGGCGACTCGGAGACCGCTAAGCACAGCTTGCAGATGCTGCGCGCATTGAATGCTGATGTAGTTGTTCTCTAGCACTGATCGGAGTGCGGCGCCGAGATTCCACACGGCCGGTACCGCATAAGCACCGACCAGCAAAACCGGTGAGAGCACCATCAACATTCCCATTGTTATCTGGCGGCGAAGCGATGAAGGGCGAGAGATCGCTTGACCGGGGGCACGGTGCTTAAGTGGACTATCGAACATCGGACCTATTTCCTTTGGGAAGCCGAGCTCCGAGTCTGATTCTGCTGTCGTTATTTGGAATGCACCGCAAAGTTGCCTTGGTCGCCTGCGGAGCTCGTGGTTGAATGAGCGCTTGCCGCATGTTTTCGCACTCGGCGATCGAGTCGTAAGGCGCCAGAATGGACCATTGAGAAAGCGGAGCAGAGGGATCGATCTTGCGAGCGGAAAGCGGCCCCACGTACGGAGCTGTCATGAGGTACCAGGCGACCGCTATTTGAGCTGCACCGCAAGACGCCGCTTTGCAGAGCGTGATGAGTGCGCTGCCGGACCGCTCCATAGCTTCTGACCCTGTACGTTCCATCTTTCCTTCGACCTCCGCGGTTGGCGAGAAAGGCGGCGAACGGAAAGGCGCGCCACCCCAGAAAACCGAAGCCTCGGTGCCTTGGGCGTATCAACTCCGTCGCGCACCGCTCGGCCTCGAGGCGGCCTATTCCGGGCTCGAAGCGCCCTGCCAGATAATTTCAGCGTTACAAGTTTTCCATCTTGACGAAACGGTCGTCCGCGGGATTAGGTTCTGACCCGGGAATCGCAGCAGACTCGCACCAGCGGACCAACGAAGTGTTCCTTTGGAGCATGGCCTTAAGCGTTGCTGAGCTCCATCCGATGAGCGAACTCACGCAGCGGCAAAAAGTTTCCACGCCTCGGCGCGCATCGTTTCAAAATGAAAAGTTCCATTACAAAACGCATCCGACCTCGACGCGTCAGAAAGTGAATTCGCCAATGAAATCATGAGCTTTATTTGTGGCATACTAATTGCCGGAGGTAGCCGATCAACAAAGATCAGAAAACGTCATCCCACGCTGCCCGCTTAAATCTGGGAGTTCGGCACAAGAGTAGTTTGCCTCGGGACGATACTTGGCGGGATTGTTACGTTGAACTGAATCATGACCCCAGCAGCGTTAAAAGGTCCGCAGCGGAGCCGTGC
The DNA here is from genome assembly GCA_030038355.1 of Candidatus Binataceae bacterium. Taxonomy (GTDB): domain Bacteria; phylum Desulfobacterota; class Binatia; order Binatales; family Binataceae; genus JASHPB01. The sequence goes on along the minus strand of JASHPB010000150.1, from coordinate 442 downwards.
CATTTCAGCTTCAAAAGCAACCTTTGACGACGGTTCATAAGAGTTGTGTGCTAACTTCAGTCGATAATCGCTGCCCTCGAAACGGAGGACCTAGCACCTAGATCGCTCCTACTTCCTTGCCGAAGCTACGCGTTACGCATATCACCTCTCAATTGCCGCGGCTTAGTATTAGTCGCATGATGATCGGTCTCAACTCCGATCGATGAATTAAGATCATCGTGCGTCTTCGCAATGCTCAACTGACATACTTACGATACTTGGTAAGTATGTAGTGAAGTGTATCTTCACTGTTACTGGTCTTCGCTAACTGCTAGCTACATTTCAAAGTGAACGGGCATCGATCTTCGCAGAACGATCGTTAGGCATCGGCGCGTTTTTAATGCATCACTTCAGAACTGGGCCTGCGAATTTCACTTAATTTTGTTGGAGACATTCATAGCAT
>JASHPB010000149.1 GCA_030038355.1 Candidatus Binataceae bacterium | reverse complement strand
TAATCTTACGAAAGAGCATTCTTTTGTCTCCCTTCACGGTTAGCTTGATCAGAATGCCCGACGGATCGCCGCGGTATCAGTCCATTCCTGTCGACTTGAACCACTTCTCGATTGCCTCGTGGCAATCGCCGGAGCGCTCCTGAATTTTGCCCATCAAAACATCGAGATCGCCTGACGCGGCGGTCAGGTCATCATCGTTAACCTTTCCCCATTTCTTCTTGATCTCGCCACCAAGCTGTTTCAGTTTTCCTTTCATCTGATCGGTGTTCATTCAGGTCTAACGCCTATGCCTGCCTTATGGGGCAGTGATCGTGGAGTTGAATTGAGCAATAGCGGGACCACACTCGGACCATTGGAATTTTAAGGCTTCGCCATTCAGTCGCCGGGTAAAATCTTCATGCTTACATGGAAAAGGGCAGGTTATTGGCCCAGCTGTCCGCAAGTATCCGCGCGCGGAATAATCGACTTTCGCCACGGCACGAATATAGCTTCGCATAGGCGGAAATCTGTTTGCATTTTGGAGCTTTTGGCGCTTTTCGCTCGGGAGGCTGACCTCCGTCTATTTGTCCTCCCTATCGGCGAAGAGCAGGAGAGATGAAATTGGCAACCAACGAGAGTTCCGGAAGTCCCACTAAACGACTGCGTATCGCGCAGATCGCGCCGCTCTACGAGAGCGTGCCGCCCAAGCTATATGGCGGCACCGAGCGCGTCGTCAGTTACGTCACCGAGGAGTTGGTGCGGCGTGGTCACGACGTTACGCTGTTTGCCTCTGGTGACTCCGAGACGCGGGCAACGCTAGCACCAGGATGCGAACGCGCGCTGCGCCTTTTGGGTAAGCCTGAAATTGGCATACCGTTGCAGCTCGCGATGCTGGCCCAAATCTTCAAATCGGCGCACGAGCGCTTCGACATCATACACTCGCATATCGACTTCTGGTCGTTTCCATTTTCGCGGATGAGCAATATGCCATCGGTGTCGACCATGCATGGGCGGCTTGATCTTCCGGATTTTCATCCCGTTTACCATCAGTTTCCCGAAGCCGCGATGGTCTCGATCAGCGACGCGCAGCGTGGACCACTGCCGAACGTCAATTGGGTCGCAACTGTTTATCATGGGATGCCGCGCCATCTGCTGAGTTTCAACCCGCGGCGCGGCGAATATCTCGCTTTCATTGGACGGATTTCGCCGGAGAAACGCCTCGACATCGCGATCGACGTCGCACTCAAGTCGGCGGTGCCACTCAAAATCGCGGCCAAGGTCGACGTCGTCGATCGCGAATACTTTGCCGAGGTCGTCAAGCCTCGGATCAAGCCGCCGATGGTCGAGTACATTGGCGAGATCAATGATCAGCAAAAGAGCGAGTTCCTCGGTGGCGCGCTGGCGCTGATGTTCTCAATCGATTGGCCCGAGCCGTTCGGCCTCGCCATGATCGAGGCGCTCGCTTGCGGGACGCCCGTCATCGCGCGCCCGTGTGGCTCGGTGCCGGAGGTGATTCGTCCAGGCGTCACCGGCTTCATCGCGCGCGAAGTCGACGAGCTGGTGGCTGCGGTCGGAAACGTCGATTCGATTTCGCGCGAGCAATGCCGCCGCGAGTTCGAGCAGCGTTTCACTTCAGAGGTGATGGTCGCGAAGTACGAGCGCGTCTATCAGCGCCTGATCGAGCAGAAAGCGATGCAGACTGAAGAACTTCATTCGCAGCAGGCCGCTGCCGCGCGGTAGCGGCCGCTGGTAGACTGTTTCGCGGAGGGGCTTCTTCCAGGGCTGAAGTTCGCGCATCATGGCACGTCCAAGGGCGACTCCGCAGGCGGCGCAAACGGTAGTCAAGCTCGGCTCCGACTACTATGTGCTCGCATCATCGCTAGCGTCGCGGCGCACCAGCCGCGTGCTCGCCAACGGGCGGAGTTTTGCGGTCTTCGACGCGGCGGGCGACATCATCGACTCGCCGGTCGAGGCGCTCGGATTCTTCAATCGCGACACGCGCCACTTGAGCCGCTTCGAGATGCTGATTGCGGGCGCGGAGCCATACTTCCTCAATTCCTATCTTAGCGAGGATCGCTCGCAGTTTCGCGCGACTCTGACCAACGCAGATCTCGACGAACGTGGGAGCGCAACCTGGCTGCCGCGCAACTCCATCCGCGTCGATCGCGGATGGGTCCTCGACGATGCGTCGCTCTGTCATCACGTGACGCTCGGTAACTACGTGCGCACGCCGGTCGACATCGAGATCGAATTCTTCTACCGCGTTGACTTCGCCGACGTTTTCGAAGTGCGCGGGCTGCATCGCGAGCGTCGCGGGCATCCGCTGAGCTCCACGGTCGATGGCCGGCGTGTGCTACTCCGCTACATGGGTCTCGACCACGTAGCGCGCTCGACCGAAATACACTTCGATACGCCACCGGCCTCGATTGACGAGCGCTGCGCGACTTTCGTCGTGAGGCTCGAGCCTGGCCGGCGCCGCCGGATTGAATGCCGAATTACCGCCAGCACGCATTCGCAGCAGCGCCGCCGCGCGGACCGTGGCGGAGAGAATTTCAGCGCCGCGCTCGAGGCGCGGCATGCTGAACTGACGAAGTTTCGCGCCGGATGGGCAGGAATCGCGGCCAGCAACAGCCAGTTCGCCTCGATGATCGACCATGCCGCGGTCGACCTGACTTCGATCATCACGCACGCAGATGATGGCGGAGTGTTTATCATGGCTGGCGTGCCGTGGTTCGCGACACTCTTCGGCCGCGACAGTATCATCACGGCGCTTTCGATCCTGCCATTTCATCCTGAAGTTGCAACGCGGACCTTGCGCACGCTGGCGCGGCTACAGGGTACGTCAATCAATGAGCAAAGCGACGAGCAGCCGGGCAAAATCGTGCACGAGATCCGCAGCGGCGAGATGGCCGCGACCGGAGAGATTCCATTTGGCCGCTATTATGGCAGCGTCGATGCGACGCCGCTGTTCGTTTGGCTCTACGGGCGCGCGGTAGAATCCAGCGGAGATATGGCGCTCGCGGACGAGCTGTGGCCCAACGTCGAGCGCGCAATCGAATGGATCGAGAAGTGGGGCGATCGCGATCGTGACGGTTACGTCAAGTATTACCGTGAGACGCCACGCGGCCTCGCCAACCAGGGCTGGAAGGATTCTGACGACGCGATCTCGCATGAAGATGGCGAACTCGCGCGCCCGCCGATCGCGTTGGCAGAAGTCCAGGGCTATGTGTACGCCGCGTGCACCAGTGTCGCGCCGATTGCGACGCGGCTCGGACATCAAGAAGTTGCGGAGCGGCTGCTGAAACGAGCTGAGGACCTGAAGCGATCGTTCGAGCGCGATTTCTGGCTCGAGCGCGAGGGGATCATCGCGCTTGCGCTCGACGCCGATGGGCGTCCGTGCCGGGTGATGGCGTCGAACGGCGCGCACTGCCTTGCGACCGGGATAATTGGTGGCGAGCGTGCCGCGATGGTGAGCCGTCGGTTGCTCGCCGATGACATGTATACCGGATGGGGCGTCCGCACACTCTCGCGCAAGGAAAAACGCTACAACCCGATGAGCTACCACAATGGTTCGGTGTGGCCGCACGACAACGCGTTCGCGGCTCTGGGACTCGCCGAGGCTGGCGATCACGCCGGCGTGGTGAAGGTACTGGAAGGGCTTTTCGATGCGAGCGTTCAGTTCAACTCGGCCAGCCTGCCCGAACTCTTCTGTGGCTTTCGGCGCGAGGCGGGGCTCGGTCCAGTGCCATATCCAGTCGCGTGCTATCCGCAGGCGTGGTCTGCGGCCAGCATCTTCATGATTCTGCAGGCGATGCTGGGGATGCGCGTCTATGGTTTCGAGCGCAAAGTCGTTTTCGGCACGCACCTGATTCCATCGTGGCTGGATTGGATGAGTATCGATGGGCTTAAAGTCGGCGATGGCCGCGTCTCGTTTGTACTGAGGCGATCGCAGAGCGGCGCCGCGATCGAAGTCAAAGAAAAATCATCGGGCGTGCGCGTCGAACTATGACGCGCGTCACCTGCCGGGTGTCGGTGTCGCTGACGTAGTCGGCCGATGAACCGCGCTGGCTGAGGCCGTCGCCGTCACGCTCGGCGAATTGGTTGGCGTCGCAGTAGAGGTCTCGGTTGCTGTGACGGTTGGCGTTGGCGACGCGGTCCGCGTTGTCGTAGGAGTCGAGGCCTCGGTAGAAGTTGCGGTCGCAGTCGGAGTTTCTGTCGCTGTTGGCGTCACGGTCGTAGTCGCTGTAGGAGTCGCGGTTTCGGTTGGGGTTGGGGTTGGCGATGGCGTCGGTCTAATCCAGCTGATCGGCTTAGGTACGTGAATCAGTGTTGCGCTCTCTCCGGCGCGCGGCTCAATCATCGACCCCGTCGCAATGAACTTGTTTGTCGAAGGATTGAAGATCTCGGCGCTCGCGAGCGGCTTGTAGTCCGGATTCCATCCTCCGGCGAGCAGTACGGTTCCATCTGCTAGCAAGGTCGCGCAATGTCCTGTTCGCGATTCGATCATCTTCGCACCGGGCACGAACTTGTGTGACGCGGGTTCATAAAACTCCGTCGAGTTGTCGGTGCTGCCGCCGGCAATCAACACGCGTCCGTCACGCAGAAGCGTCGCCGTCTGGCCGGCACGGCGCTCTATCATCTTTGGTCCGGGACGGATCACTCCCTGGGACTCGTCAAAGACCTCGCTCGTATCGACCGCGTTGCTGCGCGCGAACGGGCTACCACCCGCGATCAGTACCTGGCCGTCGCTGAGCAGGGTCGCGGTATGATAAAAGCGGTTCTCACTTAGCTTGCCCGCAAAATGAAACTTGCCCAGCACCGGATCATAGACTTCGACCTTCAGAAACCCTCCGCCAGCGATCAACACCTTGCCGTCTCGAAGGAGAGTCGCGGTCTGACCGTGACGCGCCGCGGCCATCGCGCCGGTCGCGGAGAAGGTGTTGGAAGCAGGATCGTAAAGCTCGGCGGAACTCGAATCGCCGCCGACGATCAGTACCTTGCCGTTCCTGAAAGCGGTCGCTGTCGGTTCATCGCGCGCGACTGACATGCTTGGGGCCGGAAGGAAGTGACCCGCGGCAGGATCGAAGACTTCCGCACTGCGCAAAACCCAAGGCATTGCTGGTCCGGGGAAGACTATCAGCGGCACCAGTAGCGTGTTGATTCCGCCGACCATCAAGACCTTTCCGGAGCCTGCCGCTGCAGCCGCGAACTGGTCGCGCGGTTCCTTCATCGCGGCGATAGGCAAGAAGCGGTGCTCGGCCGGATCATAAATCTCCGCGGTATTCAGCACGCTGGGGGTCAAGCCCGTGGTGTGCTCCACATAGCCCGAGCCGCCGGCGATCAAGACTACTGCGGCGAGCGGGGTGGGAGTCGCTGAAGGCGTCGGCATCGCAGCATGACGATGCGCGCGATGAGAAGTTCGGTGCTGGCGAGCGAGCGCAACTGACGAGCAGAGAGCCGCCGCCAGCGTCAACAAAATGATTATGCGCATGAGCACGATGATCGGACGAACCTTCATCGGCGCACCCGATCCGCGGCCTGCTCACGCGACTTGGTATCATGCGCGACCGGATTGTGACGGACTTCATTCCACTGGTCTTCGCGCGAAGCCTCCTCGAGCGTAAGGCCGCGCGTTTCATCGATGAACAACCAGAAGACAAGAGCGCTTGGTATCCCCAGGAGTGCGAGATAGCGAATGACGCGGGCGAGTCCGCCAAGGGGCGCGATGAGCGCGGCGATCAGAATCTGTGCGAGCATCCCGAACACCGCCGCCGTGATTTGCTGGCAGCCGACCATCGTGGTACGCAGCGCTGCCGGAAAAAGTTCAGTCGCCGCCGAGTTCGCGCCTACGGTCATAATGTCGGAAGCGACTTTGAACCAGCAATACGCGGATGCCAACCAAAGCATCGGCCAGCTTATCGATGGGGGAGGTCCTTGAAAGAAAGCGAATGCGCCAAACCACGCCGCCCCGCCCATCAGCGCGACAGTCGGAACGCGTCCGAAACGCTCGGACGTCCATGCGCCGATTGGAAAGCCGAGCATCCCTACTGCAGTTCCGCTGACTACGAGCGTGCTCGCGGCTAGCGCTGAAAGCCCCAGAATCGAGACAGCCTCGAAGTAGAGCCAGCCGTTCACCGCCGTACCGGCGACCGTATCGAGCGCCGCGCACGAGAGCAGCGCGATCGAGCGCCGCCGATATAGTGGATGAAAGATGTCGTAGATGTGGCTGCGTCGCGCGGAGCCGCTGGACGCGGCACGCGACCAGTTCGATTCAGCCGGAAGCATCGCAGCGACGGGTGGGACGAGCAGTACGCCTAAGGCCGATGGTCCCAGGAGCCATCGCCACGAATATCCCCAGGCGAGCAGAAACGGCACGAGGAGATAGCCGAGCATCCCACCAATTGCGCTCGCAAACGCGGCGAAGGCCTGACCGCGCGCGCGCCGGTTAACCGGAAGCTCTTCTGCCAGCAACACGATCGCCGACGAGACCGATCCGCCAAGCAGCGCTGCGACCAAAATCTCGAACAGCGCAAATATCGCCGGAGTCGGCGCCAGCGCCGCACCCAATGAGAACACCGGCGCTAGCACCAGGCTAGTCAAGATCACCAGGCGACGCCCGATTCGATCCGCAAGGCGCGCGAGCAGCAAGGAACCGAAGGCCGACACCGCCATCCAGGCGAAGAGACGCGCGAGCCTGCCCTCATCGAGGGCGAAGCTCTTTGCGATCCAGGGAGACGCGACACCGACGATAGACAAGGTGTAGCCCTGGTAGAGCAGCAGGATCACGATCGCCCCAATCGTCGCTGCAGTTGAGGGCCGAATCGACGACGCCGAGTTGCCGCGCTTCAGGATGGAGATCACATCTCGCATCGCATCCAACATCAGAAGGCCAACAGATAGCGAAATCCAAGCCAGTGCGGGCGGCGCAGGCGGCTGCTCACGCGGTCAGGGCGTTCCAAAACCGCCGGCTGCCCGAGCGAATCAGGAGCTAACGATATCGTGTGAGCCACACACGATATCGTGCGTGCGCGGTGCGATGCGCTTCACCGTAGACCAAAGACGCACGAATAAGTGTGGCAATACGACGGGCATGCGCGTTGCTGCCTCTGTCACCAAGACATTTTCCGCATTCGCATCGATTTCCAACTAGGAATCCATCATGAATCCGGATCAGGAAAAGTTTTCACACTCTGTAATTTCTCGATTTCTCGGATGCATCAGGCCGCACCTGAAACTAGTGATCGGCGCGGCGTTGATGGGCGTCGGCAAATTCACCTTGCCGCTCGCGTTCCCGCTCGCATTCAAATACGTCGTCGACGTTCTACTTTCTTCGCCCGCGAAGTTCGACCAGATCACGCGCTTGATTGACGCGTGGGCTATCACGCTTACGAAATTCGCGGGGTTTGCCGCCACGCCGACGAGCAAGTTGGCGGCACTTAGTATTGTGATGCTAGCGTTGTACGCGCTGCAATCGATCGCGAGCTACTATCGCAACTATTGGGCTGGGATCGCTGGTAACAGGCTGATCTTCGGTTTGCAATGCCGGCTGTTTTCGCATCTCCAGCAACTGCCGCATTCGTTTTTCGATCACAATCCCGTCGGCGCAATCGTCTCGCGCGTACTCAACGACGTGCAGCAGGCGAACGAGCTGGTGGGCTCAGCAATAATCGACGTCTGGATGGACGGGATCTCGCTGCTCCTCGTGATTGTTGCGCTGTTCGCGCTCGATTGGAGGCTTGCCCTTGTCGCGCTCTGCATCGCGCCGATGTGGGTTACGTTCATGCGGTTCTTCGCGCCGCGAATCAAATCCGTAAGCCATCGGATGCAAGAAACCATCGAAGAGATCGCCGGCGAAGTTCATGAACGCGTGGCCGGCGCCAGCACGGTCAAATCGTTCTGTCGCGAGGAGCATGAGGTCGAGCAGTTCCGCATTCAGACGCAGCGGCTCTTTGATCGCACGGTCGATAAAGTCCGCTTGGCCGCGCGTCAGGAAATGCTGATCCAGCTTCTCACTCGTGCAGCGCCGACTGTAGTGATCTGGGTCGGCGCGCTAATGATCGTTCGCGGAACGATGACGCTCGGCACGCTGATCGCCTTCTTTTCGTACCTTGGCTTCCTTTATCTGCCGCTCGAGCGATTTGCGCAGCTGTCGGTGGTGGTTTCAACTTCGATGGCGGCAATCGAGCGAATCTTCGCCTTCCTCGACCTGAAACCAGAAATTCAGGATCATCCGCTAAGCCGGCCATTTGCGCTTCGTAACGGCCGCGTTCAGTTCGACAACGTATCGTTCAGCTACGACGGCCGAGGCGGGAAATCGTCACCGCTGGTACTCAAGGAACTAAATCTTGACGTTCCCGGCGGCGCGCGCGTCGCGCTGGTAGGCCGGTCGGGCGCGGGCAAGACCACGATGGCGAATCTGGTCCCCCGTTTCTACGAAGCCGTGCGTGGCCGCGTGCTGATCGACGGCCGCGATGTGCGCCATTACACGCTTAAATCGCTGCGCTCGCACGTCGCGCTCGTGGCGCAGGATGCGCTGCTCTTCAGCGCTAGCATTAGGAACAACCTGCTCTATGCGCGGCCCGACGCGAGCGATGAGATGCTTTGGCGCGCACTCGGGATGGCGAACCTTCGCGAGTTCGTGGAAGCGCTGCCTGGCGACCTCGATGCCGTTATTGGTGAACGCGGCTTCAAGCTCTCGGGCGGCCAGCGGCAGCGGCTTGCGATCGCGCGCGCGTTCCTCAAGGACGCAAAGATCGTGATCCTCGACGAGGCGACTTCGGCAGTGGACTCAGAGTCGGAGAACCTGATTCATGAAGCGATGGAGCGGCTCATGCGCGGCCGCACCGTCTTCTTGATAGCCCATCGGCTCCGCAGTGCTGTGACAGCCGACATGATCGTTGTCATGGACGGTGGCCGCATAGTTGAGACAGGCGGCCATGGCGAGCTTATCGGCCGGCACGGCGCGTACGCAAGGCTCTACAATGAGCAGGCGCGAGGTCTCGCACTCGATCCTCAGTCGGCGGACCGCGATTTCGTCGCCAAGCGGGCGTCGCTCTAGTAGTCTGGAGGCAGCTGCAGCCAGGCTCGCGTGTCCATATCAGATTTGACCTCGGTGATGTACTTAATCGCGCCGGGGTCAAACCAGCTTCCTGAGAACCAGTCGCCCATACATCCCCACAGCATCTGGTCGGTCGGGCCGTTTGGATAAATCGGATAGCCGGCCGGCGGTATGCGGCGGGGCAGGTAATTGATGTCGCCGTTCATGCACGCGCGCTGATAGGCGAGCCGGAAGTCGACGTTAAAGGCCGTGCTGTCCTTGGAAGCGGGAAAGCCGCCGAAGCTTGAGTACTTCATCTGCAAGATGCCGTAGCTCTGCATACAGGTGCTGCCGTCCCATGCCCCACGGAATCCATCACCGGGAGGGCAGAGGCTCTGATTGCTGGTGCGGTCGCCTGTGCCATATTGGCGCCAATGTGATTCCGCTACCGCCTCGGCACGGACTACATCCTCATCGACTCCCCACTTGCATGCTCCCCAGCGCAGTATCTGATCGGTGGTGCCTGTGAACTGACCGTTGACGCGAAGGAAATCGGAGACCGGCACGAAAGTACCTTTCACAGGGCGCGCGTGAAACGCCTCGAGCTCTTCGGGTGTCGGCATAGTTTGATTGGCGGCTGCGTTGGCTGGTCGGAGCTGTTCGGTGACCCGATCGACGGGATCCTTTGTGGCTCGTACAGCAGCCGCGCACTCGGCACCACTCGGCAGCGCAGCATGGGGCGGCAAGGTTGGGAAGTGCTCTGGGTTCAACCCTTGGGCGAATGCGAAGGCCTCGACCAGGCAGATGCCCATCGCGGTGGCGAAGGCACAAGTCCGCCTTAGTGTTCTTGAAAATCTTATTTTCATGTGAGCTCCGGTGCGGGTGAGCGAGAGACTACGGTGCGAACGCCGCGACCGCCCGCGGCATGGCGGCTCGTTCCTTCGCGATCGCGGCTTCATCGCGCGCAAGGCTCGTTAATCGATAACGCTCGGCGATGACCCAGCTCAGACCGAACATAAGTCCAACGGTGCCCAGAGCATCGTCAGCCATGACCTCGCTCATATTGTGCACCAGGATCGGAATCAGCAGCAGGAAGAACATTTGCTTGAGCCGCCACTCGTTGCTGGAGCGCCGCATGATAAAATTCCACGGACGCAGCATGATGTAGAGCCAGAAGATGGTTACAGGCACGCCGACGCTGACCGCGTGCGCCAGGTATCCGTTGTGAACTGATACGTGGACTCCCAGCTCCCAGGGTCCCCACCACAAGGGGAAGAAGCGATTGTCGAAAATTGCGCCGTTAACTTCGTAGCCGTAGCCGAGGATGGGATTGCTAGCGATTTGGTGAACCACGAACATCCACATCTCTGTTCGACCGGTTAGCGTGGTGACATTGCCGCGATCGATGTATGCGGAGAAATCAAGGCCGCTTGCAGCTAGCGTTGTGAATACGCACGCTGCCACCGCAAATAGGTACAGAATGCCACGCCACCGATAGCGCCAGATAAGATAGCCGCTAATGCCGATCGTCAGCGCGACGAAGGGCGATCGTGAATCTGCCAAGGCCGCGCATAAAACTGCGCATAAAATGACAGCGGCAATCAGCATCCGCCGCCGCCACGTGGCCCACGACCAAAGCATGAGGCCCGTGCCTACCGTGACGACCATGATCGCGCCGACGTCATTGGGTCCGCTAAACAACGACTGAAAGCGCTCGATACCATCGGGGCGGACTCCCATCTTCTGCATATCCTGCAGCATGCTAGGTTCGAAGCTGGCGGCAGGGCTCACCCAGCACATTGAGTGGGGCAGTCCGAGCGATAGCACCATGATCGCGACGATAACCGAGCAGGCCAAGAAAAAGTGCGAAAGAATTCGTTCCACGCCGTCCGCATCGTTCAATTCCGATACCATTGCTCCTAGCGCAAGAATAACGATCGTTGCGCAGTACCATCGTGCGGCCGAGTACATCGGAGCAATCGAGTAGATGATTGTTATCGCCGCAAAAGCCAAATAGAAGGTGTAATTCCGAAACCCGCCTCGCCGGAAGATTCCCGAGCGGAGAGCAGTGGGAATCAAAGGGACGCAAAAGACAGTAAGCAGGGCATAGTGGAGCGGAGCACGAACTTCTTCGCTTAAGAAGTCGAACGCGATCACCGCAAATACCAACTCGATTGGAAATACTATCCAGTCGTGATGCTTCGATGTGTACAACGTACCCCACCAGATCGCTGCGATCGCTGCGACCCCAGCGATTGCCAGCGCCGGCTTCTTCGAATCTGTAAGCAACAATGCGAGAGCGACGAGAGTCAGCGCGGCGATCGCTGCGAACATTCCTGATCGCGAAGCAGGCTGACGTCGTCGATTGCTTACGGGCGCAAAGGCTTGGAATGTAGAAGCCATGGGCAAGCTGGCGCACAATCGTGCGTGCGCTCCAAATTGGCAGCAAGCGCGATGCCATCAGCATTCGTTGGTGAAACGCCAATGGCGCTGGTGAATGCATCGAATAATACCGAATACTAATTGAGTAATCGGAAACTCAGGATAGTAGTAGTTACAAACTAGCAGATACCCGTCGGGGCCGTGTGCTGCTTGGCATCCGCCTGGGTAAAGAGCCTCCCTCTTGTAATTTCTAACGATCGAGTTTTGTAGTTCCTTCCGCGCTCAGAATGCCCGAAGTCGAAAATTGTTGGAAAAGTCGTGGCTTGCTCCGATGGCACAGTCGTTGCGCCTGTGGCTCTGCGCAGTCGATGGCTCGTGTACCAAACGGCCCAGCTTACGAGGGATTCAAAACGCCATGCCAAACGAGCACTGTAACCCGCGGTCGAAATGCTGTTGGTTGGGAATCGCGATCTCTCTTTGCTGCTCAATCGCCGTCTTGTCCGGATGCTCCTCAAGCGCGAGCAATGAAACGACCGAAGCGGACCGCGCCAGCGGTGCTCAAGCTGCAATGTCGCCCGAGCAGTGCGCGGCCAACGGACAAATCGTTCAGGCCGCGCAACAGGACGATAGGTACGTCATACAGCGTGGCGATCAGGTCAGTATCACCTCTTACTTGAACACCGAGTTCAATCAGGATGCGACCGTGCGACCGGATGGTCAGATCTCATTAATGCTGATCGGCAGCGCGCCGGCGGCGGGGCTCACGCCGCAGGAACTCGCTGACGAGTTGAACAAGGACTATTCGAGTGAACTTCGCAATCCCGACATTTCAGTGAGTCTCAAGAACATGCCCAGCCGCGAAGTGTTCGTCGAAGGCGAAGTACAAAAGCCGGGCGGCCTTTCCCTTGATAACGGTATGACCGTGCTGCAGGCAGTGGCAGATGCCGGCGGCCTAACCGACAACGCTGGCAACAAGGCGGTATTGATCCGCCGCGACGCCTGCGGTGTCGCGCGGGCCATGCCGATCGATCTCAAGTCTGCGACGAACAGCCCGGACGCGGGCGAAGACCTCGCACTCGAGACGCGCGATATCGTCGTCGTGCCGAAGAGCACCATCGCCAATCTCGATAAGTGGATGAACCAATACGTTCGCGAGATGCTGCCGGTCAATCCTTACATAGCAGCGGATGCGCCACTGGCATTCTAACCTTACTGACTCAAAGCACCGCCGCGAAATCATGGAAAAAAGAGATCTGAACTACTGGCTAGAACTCGTGTGCCGAAGACGCAGACGAGTAATTACCGTCGGCGCGATTGTCTTCGGCCTGGTGGCCGTAGCGACGATCTTTTGGCCGCCAATTTATAAGTCGACCGCGCAAATTCTAGTGCAGGACAATCGCGCGCAGTTCCTCGTCTCGCCCGACTTGGAGCAGGGCGAATCAGCCGAGCGGCCCGCATTCGTTTCCAATCCGGTGACTGAAGAGGACCTCAACTCCGAGAAGGAACTGCTGACCAGCGAGTACCTTGTCAGCCAGGCAATCTCCAGCCTGAAGGAGCCTGAGCGCTACGACGGTCCAGGAGCGGCGTTTATCGACGGCGCGAAAACTCTTATGTCGCTGCCCGGGCGCTGCTATCGCGCACTGCACGATGCTCCCACGATGACATCGAAAGACCATTGGGCGCTGGAATTGATGAGCCACCTCGATGCAAACGTGGTGAAGCGCTCGAACGTCTTGGAGATAAGCTTCAAGTCTTATGACCCTGAGTGGGCGCAGCAGTTCTTGGAGCTCTTGATTTCTCACTATCAAGAGGTTCATGCGCGCATTTCGCATGACCCTCAGGCTGAGCTGTTCTTTCAACAGCAGGCGAAGTTACTTCAGGACAAGTTGGCTGCGTCCGAGCAACAAATGCGAGCATTTCAACTGCAGACCGGCATCAGCGATCTGGATCAGCAGCGTCAGGCCCTGATTTCGCGGCTCTCGGACCTCCAACTCGAGGACAGCAAGAACAACGCGAGTCTCGGCGCCGCGGAACAGCAGACCTCCGCGCTCCAGACCGAGTTCACCAAGACCCCCGAACGGATCGGCAAGGAAGTCAGACAGGTCCAGGATATGGCGCTGGCCCAGTTGAAGCCGCAAGTGATGGAGCTCAAGACCGAACGCGCCGACCTGCTGAGCCGCTATCAACCAAACAGCCAGAGGATCCGAGAAATCGACGACAAGTTGGCCGCTGCGCAGAGAATCCTCGACCAGGAGAATCATCTCGAGGTCAGCGAAAAAAGCACCGACCTTAATCCTGTCTGGGTGAGTGTCGCTTCCGATCTCGCACAGAGCAAAACGAACGTCGCGGCATTAAACGGAACCAAGCAGAAATTGGATGAAGAAATCTCCAAGAGTAAGCAGCGTATCGATTACTTGATCAAGAACGAAACCGAATATGACAGCCTTGAGCGTCAGGTCGCGACAGACAAACAAGCCCTGATCTCATACGTAAAGAAAACCGAGGAGGCGCGCGCCGCCGGCGCCCTCAACACCAGCAAGATTCTCAACGTGAGCGTGGCGCAGCCGCCGAACCGGCCCCTCCGCCCCGTGTTTCCGATCGTGTTGCTGAACTTTATCGTGGGTCTCGTGCTGGCGGCAGGTCTCGGAATCGCCGCGGCCGAATTCGACGAGCGCAACGACGCACACATCTATTCGACCGTGACGATCGCCAGGGAGAGCGGGCTTCACGTGGTCGCGACGCTCGCCGATCAGAACTGAGCCGAGGCTTAAGATGTACTATCGCCACTTCGGATTGAGCAGCGCGCCGTTTCAGTTCACCGTCACGCCGCGCGCGATCTATCGAGGCCGCGAGCAGAACGAAGCGATGGCGGCGCTTGGTTGGGGATTATTGCACGAGCCTACTGGCTACACCCTATTGATCGGTGAGCCCGGCACGGGCAAGAGCACGATCGTCAGGGCGGTGCTTGAACGGTATCGGGCGGAGGCTATTAGTGCCTTCCTCAACTATCCCAAGGCAGAGCCGCTCGAAATCTTCCGCAGCGCCCTGCGCCAGCTTGGCAGCCGCTCCTCGCAAATATCGAAGTTTGAGTGCGCCGAGGCGTTCGTTGACCTCTTGCGCGAGGTTGGACCCGAGCAACGCGTCGCGTTGGTTTTCGATGAAGCCCAGGCGCTAAGTCCCCTTCTATTCGAGGAACTAAGGCTGCTCGGAAATTGTGCCGTGCTCGGCGATAGGCGGCTCCAGGTCATATTCGTTGGCCAGCCTTCGATTCTGAAGCGACTCGAAGCGCCGATGCTCAGGCAATTAAACGAACGCATAGGCGCACGGGTGTTGCTCAGACCGATGAGCGAGCGGGAAGTCGTTGAGTACATCCGCCATCGCATTCATACCGCGAACGGCGCGGCCGATCAGGTCTTTGCGCGCGCCGCACTGAAACTGATCGTCGCGCACTCCAACGGCATCGCCAGACGCGTCAACGTACTGTGTCACAACGCGATGCTCGCCGCGTACGCGGCTGGACAGCGAAAGGTTACCGCTCGGCAGGTTCAGTCGACGATCGAAGAATTTGAAAACCAGCGTGCATCGGTCGGCACTGCCACCGCAGTAAAAAAGCAGCCGTCGCGGCACCGGCTGTGGATGTTCGGCGCTTCGGTTGCGGTCGCATCCGCTGTCGGTCTGGCCAGCCTCGTCGGAGGCCAGCGCCACGGCGCCGTCCGCGAGATTCGCAATGCGGTGAACAGGATTCATCGGGGCACCATTTCGTCTGACATTTCGATAGCGGGGTCGCCGCGCGCGGCGACCAATCCGGAGGTGCGGTAATCGTGGGCAGATATTCCGACGCGATGGCGCGGCTCGCCAGCGAATCTGTCGAGGAGATTCCGCCGCCTAATCTGCAGCCTGAGCGGAATACACAACAAGAGAGTGAGGCGACTCCGGGCACGCGCTCCAGGTCGCTCGTGGCGCTGCCGACGGTTGCCGATCTTCCCGACTCGCTGGCCAAACTCGACGCACTCAGAGCCATAGCGGAGCGCGTTGCACCGCTAGCAGTCGTTGATCAGAGTCTGCGCCTCGCCGTGGCGGGGTGCCGTCCCGGGGACGGGGTGACAACGGTCGCTGCGGCGCTCGCTCTCGATATGAGCCAAAGGCTGTCGCTCAGGACGATTATCGTGGACGCGCACATTCGGCGTCCCGCGCTGCATCGGGTATTCAGCTTGCGACGCGAGCGGGCATCCGAGCTCCTGCTGGAGGGTACGCTGCAGATCCGCGGCAGTGGCTGGCCGCGCCTGGATATCGCCACCTGTTATCTGGGCGACGATGAACGTCAGTGCGCCGAAGTGATCAACGATTTTGAAAATCTCTTTTCTGACTATCAGGCAGTTATCCTCGACCTGGGCGTGCCGCGTCTGGACGCTCGCATGCTGCCGCTCGCACGCAGTTCTGATCCGGTGCTGCTGGTTGTCAGATACGGCGTTACTCGACGCCAGGAGTTGTCGACCACGGCAGTGGCGCTTCGTGCAGCGAACCGCTCAACGGCGGGGGTGATCCTGAACGGCGCCAGTGCTCCCCCCTTCAACTTACTGAGGAGTCTCAAAAGGTCATGAATCAAAACTCTGAACTTCGGGTCGATGGCGACTATCGAGGCGTGAACAGCGCTCTCAGCGAGCGAACTGGACTGCGTGGGGTCGCCGTCGTTGGACTCGGTTACTGGGGTCCAAACTGGATCCGGAACCTCAACCAGCTCCAGCGCGCCGAGCGGCTGGTCGCCTGCGATTTGGATCGCGAACGCCGCGAGCGAATCGGAAACATGTTTCCGGGAGTTGAGCTGTCAAGCTCGCTCGACGATGTGATCGAGGATCCCGACATCGAAGGCGTCGTGGTTGCTACACCAGTCGGCACCCATTACCCGATTGCGCGTCAGCTGCTGGAGGCCGGTAAATCCGTCCTAGTCGAGAAGCCGCTCGCGACCTCGGTGGCTCAGGGCGAAGATCTGGTCCGAGTCGCGCGCCGCAACCGCGCGGTACTGATGGTAGGTCACACGTTCGAGTACAGCGCGCCAGTGTTGAAGCTCGCCGAAGTTATCGCTACGGGCGAGATCGGCGAGATCTTCTACATCAGCTCAACTCGCGCCAACCTTGGTCTCTTCCAACGAGACGTAAATGTCGCCTGGGATCTCGCTACTCACGACATCTCAATCATCCTGATGCTGATGGGGCGGACGCCCGAGGCCGTGAGCTGCCAGGGCCGAAGCCATTACCGCGAAGGCGTCGAAGACGTGGCGATGCTCGAGCTCCATTTCTCGGGAAACGTTATAGCTTTCATTCACGTTAGCTGGCTCGATCCGAACAAAATTCGACGCACAACGATCGTGGGCTCGCGCAAGATGCTCGTCTACGACGATACCGACCTGCACGAGAAGGTTCGAATTTACGATAAAGGTGTTTCAGTACAGCGTTACTACGACACTTACGCCGATTTTCAGCTCTCGTATCGCTACGGTGACGTTCACAGCCCGCGAGTCGAGGAAACTGAACCGCTGCACGTCGAGTGCGAACACTTCATCGACTGCATTGAGCACGGTCAGGAACCGCGGACTGACGGGCTGGTTGGCATTCGAGTCGTAAGCGTGCTCGAGGCAGCCAACCAATCGCTCCAAAACGGAGGGACACTCGTGCCTGTGGTGCGACCGTCGATCGATTGACCATGAGTGAACAAGAAAGCATAGCGCCGACCGCGATGGTCGCTAGTGACGTGGTGCTCGGCGAAAACGTGAGGCTGGCGCCCTTCGTCAATCTCTACGGTTGCCGCATCGGTAGCGACACGCGCATCGGCGCCTTTGTCGAAGTGCAGCGCGACGCTGCGATTGGCCAGCGCTGCAAGATCTCGAGCCACAGCTTCATCTGTTCGGGCGTCACTATCGAGGACGAGGTTTTTATTGGGCATGGCGTCGTCTTCATCAACGACCGGCGCCCCCGTGCAAGCAAGGCCGACGGGTCGCCGCAGAATGAAAGCGATTGGGAGCTCGAACGCACGATCATTCGCAAAGGTGCTTCGATTGGCAGCGGTGCGGTTATCATGTGCGGCATTGAAATCGGCCCGGGCGCGCTTGTAGGTGCGGGGGCGATCGTCGCACACGATGTACCCGATCGTGCGATCGTCGCCGGCGAGCCGGCACGCATCCGTCGAATTCTTGAATCATAAGGACATACTTCGATGATTAAGTTTCTCGACCTGGCTCGGCAGAACAGCGAAATCACTTCGGACGTAGAACGTAAGTTCGCACAAATCCATCACAACACAAGCTACATTGACGGCCCGCAGGTAGCCGAATTTGAAGCCGAGTTCGCCGCCTATCTGAGCGCTCGGCGAGTGATCGGCGTCGGCAGCGGAACGGATGCGCTCAGGTTGGCTCTGATAGCGGCTGGAATCGGCGCGGGCGACGAAGTCATCACAGTGCCGTCGACCTTTATCGCGACCGCGGCTGCGATCATTCAGGCCGGCGCGACGCCCTCTTTCGTCGATATCGATCCGATGATGGGCACTATGGATCCGCGCGCTCTGGCTTCGTATCTGGAAGCCGGACGCTTCAGGTCAAAGAACGGACCTCGCGCGATTGTGCCGGTCCATCTCTACGGACTGCCTGCGGCGATGAACGAGATCGGCGAAATTGCAAAGCAGTTTCGGCTGGCGGTAATCGAGGATGCCTGCCAGGCACACGGCGCGCGCATCTTCAGCGCGGGCCGTTGGAAGATGGCGGGCGCGATTGGCGAGGCCGGATGCTTCAGCTTCTATCCCGGCAAAAACCTGGGAGCGTGGGGCGAGGCAGGTGCGGTAGCCACCAACGACGAGGGCATCGCGGAACGGGTGCTCCGACTTCGCAATCACGGCCGGATGTCTCACTTTGCGCATCAGGACTGCGGTTACAACGCGCGGCTCGATACCATCCAGGCCGCGGTGCTGAGTGCCAAACTGAAAAGGCTGGATGCTTGGAATGCACGACGCCGTGAGATCGCGGACACATACCGTCACTTGTTGATCGATTGCGATCTGCAGACGCCAAATCATCTGGACGATGTCGAATCCTCGTATCATCTTTTCGTGATCAGATCGCAAAGGCGTGACGCCATTCGGCAGGCGCTGCTCGAGAACCAGATCGAATGCGGAATTCACTATCCTGTTCCACTTCACCTCCAACCGGCACTTCGATCACTGGGATACAATGCGGGCGACTTTCCAGTCAGTGAAAATTGGTCCGACAGCATCCTGTCGCTTCCGATACATCCTCATATGCAGGACGCGGACGTGACCCAAGTCGTCAAAACAATTCGAAGCTGCCTTGAGCCCAAGGCGAGCACACCGATCGTCGGGAATCCGGTCTCCACAGGCGAAGCATCGTTCGCACGCGGCTGAGGAATCATGCTGGCTGACGAACTTCGCAAGCAGAAAGCGATCTTCGCATGTGGCGACATGCTTGCTTTGCTAGCCGCGTTCGTCGCTGCACTAAGTCTTCATGATCCTTCGCAGGCCATCGAGCACCGATTCCTCGAGCAAGGCCCGGCAATCGATGCTCTGGGCGTCGGGTCCGTGATCGTGCTGTGGGTGGCCGTTTTTCGATGGAACGATCTCTATCGTATGCGTAATGGCGGTTCGAAGGAAATTCTAGCCGTCGTTCTCGCATGCGCCGAAGGGACGCTGCTTACTTTGCTCGGCGGGTTTCTCCTGCATGTTGCGGTCGCGCGTATTACCGTGGCCATCGCCTGCCTTCTGGCGATGCTGTTCGTGATTACCGCTAGAACCTGGTTGCGGTTCTTAATCGTACGACTTTATGCGAATCCGAAAATCTCCGTGCCACTGGTACTCGTAGGATTCAACGATGTCGGGAAGTACCTCTGCGATCAGGTCCTCGACGAAGTAGGTCCTTATGAGCCTGTAATGTTTATAGACTCCGTTGGCGGCGTGCACCAGTACCGCGGACTTCCAGTTCTTTCCGTGCCAGAGCGCTTCGATGAGATCCGCGCTCACTTTCCCGGCGCGGAAGTCGCGGTCGCGATACCGGAGGGTTCGCGCGAGGAAATTGAGAAGGTCACTAGGCTTTGCGACGAGGCGCGTCTCGACTGGTGGCTCGTTCCATGGCTGCTGCCTTCGTTGGCGGCAGGGCTTAAGATTGAACAGATCGGACTAATCCCTTTAATCGGCCGCCGGGGCAGCAAGATCGAAGGTCTCAATTTCGCAATCAAGAGGGCATTTGATGTCGCACTTGCTTCCATTCTGCTGATCTTTTCATCGCCAGTACTTCTCACGGCGTCGCTGCTTATTCTGCTCGATGACGGAGCGCCGATTTTTTTCCGCCAGCTAAGAATCGGCGCACATGGTGAGCCATTTGAGATGCTGAAGCTTAGAACTATGAAGGTAGCATCGGACGACACGGTTCATCGTGCCTTTACCGCTAAGTGGATTCGCAACCAACCCGAGGCCTTTGTTAGTAGCAGCTCCGTGGATCACATCTACAAGTTGAATAATGATCATCGCATTACACGCATCGGGCGTATCTTACGCCGCTTTAGCATCGACGAACTTCCTCAGTTGATTAACGTTGCGCGCGGCCAGATGAGCTTGATAGGTCCGCGCCCCGGTCTGCCTTACGAGATTGAACTGTACGAGAACTGGCATCGGCGCCGGCTCGACGCAGTACCAGGTATCACAGGCCTATGGCAGGTTAGCGGGCGAAATGCTCTTTCCTTCGATGACATGGTGCGGCTCGACGTCCAGTACCTGGAAGATTGGTCTTTGGTGGGAGATCTGAAGATTCTGATGCGAACACTTCCCGCACTTTTGCGAGGCTCGGGTATATGAGGGCTCGCGAGACCGAGCTTGCTGCACCCAAACCCGTCGAAAGCGCAACGGTTTGGTCCGCGTTTGCGCGCAGCGTGCGTGACAACGTTCTCGCGGAAGTAGCGATCCAGGGGATCCGGGTTTCCGCGATGATCATTCTGGCGCGCGAGCTGACACCGCACGACTTCGGTGTTTTCAAGATCCTGGTCATCGTTGGCATGATAGGCATTCTCATCTACGAGGCGGGAATACCAGCCTCGCTGATCAAACAACGCGTGCTGAAGCGCGAGCACGAGAGCACCGCCTGGTGCATGAGCTGCACCCTCGCCTTGCTGAGCGCCGGTTGCTTATGGATGGGCGCTCCAATTATCGCGGCGTCGATGAAAATGCCGCAGTTAACAATCGGGGCGCGGCTGCTTTGCATTCCAATTCTGCTCGAAGGCAGTGTAGTTATCTCGAATGCGCGACTTCAGCGCTCACTCCGCTTCGGGATGCTCGCGCTTGCAGACCTTGTCGGCGCAATTGTGTTTCTGGGCGTCGCCCTCGCAGTAGCTGCTCACGGGAAGCCAACTTTGGCCCTGCCGATTGCGCTGGCGGCGCGCTTGGCAACCCACGCACTCGCAATTTGGATCGGAGAACCTCGAGGTAATTTAGGACTCCCGCGACTCACTGCCGCGAAGGACCTTCTTCAGTTTTCCACAAGCGTTTCCGGCGGCCAGTTCCTATATCTGATTTCCAGCAACGTGTCGTTTATTTTGATAGGTCGTATTTTGGGCAGCGCTGCGCTCGGTTTTTATACAATCGCCTTGGATCTCCTCCGATTCGTACCCGATAGGCTGCATCAGGTCGCAGGTCGAGTGCTCTATCCTGCCTTTTGCAAGTTCCAGGACGACAACCAAGCGCTCTCGAAGGCTTATCTCGATTTCTTCAACTATGTTTCCCGTGTCGTGCTTCCCTTTGTCGCGGTATCTGTGGTCGCTGCCCCGGAAATAGTGACCAGCGTTTATGGCCACAAGTGGTTGCCTGCGTCCGAACCATTGAGATTACTCGCGGCAGGTCTTGGAGTCGGCGGGCTCAGAGTCGCGATCGGGTCGGTCTACTATAGTAAGGGCTATCCTTCTATCGACATATATCTGCACACCTTTCGGATTGTTCTCATTGTTATCGCTGTTACAAGTTGCAGTCGATATGGCCTTCTCGGCGTCAGCGCCGCAGTGAGCGTCGCCGAAGGACTTGTGACCATAGTCGGATTGTGGTTCGCCTGCTACCTAATCGACCTCGAGATCTCACAGTTGGTTGCTGCGGCACTGCCAGGCGCCAGGCTGGCAGCCGTCTGCGCGGTCTGCGCACTGATCGCCAAGACGGCGGCTCTCGATGCCGGGTTTGAAGGATTGGTCGCATTGCTTCTGATCATTTCTGCAACACTTGTCGCGTACGGTTGCCTCGAAGGCCGCACGCTGATTGGCATGATTTCGGCCGCCTTCGGGAACACTTCATTCGGAACGGTTGACTCTTATAGCGAAACGCGATGACAGCAAGTAGGAAAGAAGTTCTCGGAGCTGATCAAATGAGTTCGTACGTTGCTGTTACACCCGCTCGGGACGAAGAAATTCTTGTCCCCGGTTTGATCGCCTCTCTCTGCAATCAAACATGCCCACCCGCTCTATGGATCGTTATCGACGATGGTTCGACGGACCGAACTGGAGAACTCCTTGAGCAGGCGGCTGACGAGCATCCCTGGATTGAAGTTCATCATCTCGAGCGATCGCGACCTCGCGCGGCTGGCGGCGAGTCCGTGATCATGAGCTTTCTTCGCCGCGAAACATGGAGTCGTTACGACTTTGTTCTCCGTCTCGACGCCGATCTGACGTTCGAGTCGACACTAGTTGCTCTCCTACTAAGAGAATTCTCGCGTGATTCACAGTTAGGTATAGCGGGCGCGACTCTGTATGAGCGGTCAGAAGGAAGATGGTCGGAATCGCGACAACCTTCCTTTCATACTCGCGGGGCTCTCAAGATGTACAGTCGCGACTGTTTCAGCACGATTGGTGGTCTGGACGCCGGTCTCGGATGGGACACTTTGGATGAAGCGCGGGCAATGATGCATGGCTATCACACGCGTTCTTTCCGCCACATCCAGGCGCGTCACCATCGTCCCCAGGGCTCTGCCGAGGGATTGGTGAAGGGGCGGCTCGCTGCGGGACGCGCCGCATACCGAATCGGCTATTCTCCGACATTCATGTTGGCCCGTTCGGTTCATCGGATGTTTCAGCCGCCCGTAATCGTAGGCAGCGCGGCACTGCTTGCCGGATATGTGGAGGGTTACCTTCTCGGTCTGCCCAAAGCCGCGCCTCCGGACTTGCAGAAATTTATTCGCGAGCAACAGCTTTCGCGGTTGTTAGGAAGAGAGTCGCGATGGCACTAGCAGCGGATCGTCGTCTCCAGCATGTCCAATCGAGCGATGGAAAATCGTTGCGCGCGCGCAATGATGCCTTCTCGTTTTGGAAACTTCCCGAAGACTGGCGCGAAACGGTCACGGACTCGATCGACAAGTCAAGAATCCAGGCCGAGCATTTTCTGTTCGAACGATACGTCGCGTTCATGGAGCGACGACGACAACGATCTACGTTACCGGGCGACAAGAGCGATCAATTCACGTCCAGGTTCTCAAGTCGAATTGAGGCTCGAAGCCGAGCGCGTCTCAACTTTCCGCACTGGCCTTGCGAGACGGCGCTCATCGAGTATTGGCGCCGTTGGCTTCGCCAGGTTCTCGAAGAGCTCCAAATCAATGACGGTTGGCATCTGGCGTTCTGGCCGAAAGGCGCTAGGTGCTCGATAGTGCTCACACATGACATCTGCAATTCCGCTGATTGTGAGCAGATTGAGGCAATTTCCACGCTCGAAGGAGCATTTGGATTTCGATCAGCTTGGTACTTGCCGCTCGAAGACTTAGAGTGCAACCTTCGCCGGATCGAGGAGTTGCGATCGCGGGGTGTCGAATTTGGTGTCCGAGATGCCTCCGCCGATGGCAAAGACGAGATTCGAAGATTAAAGCCCAGGCTGGAGCGAGCCGTCCGCGATTGTCAGCTAAAGGGCTTCCGCAGCCCCTCGGCTTGCCGTGATGTAGGTCGGGTCAGCGGTCTGAATTGCGATTTCGAATCATCCTTCTGTGATACAGATCCCTTCGAATCACGACCGGGTGGAACCTGCAGCATTTTCCCGTTCTTCATTGGAGGATCGGTGGAGCTGCCACTAACTCTGGCGCGGGACCACACGTTGATCCGGTTGTTGCGCCGCAACCCTTTGGCAACCTGGTCGCTCAAAGCCGACTGGATCGCGAACGCAGGAGGGATGATTCTGTTGGCCACCGAGCCAAGGTATGTGTCGATTGAGCCACATCTTAGCGCTTATAAGGATTTGCTGAGCCATCTGGCAAGGTTGGACGCTTGGCATGCATTGCCCTCTGAGATCGCTGCCTGGTGGAGGCATCGTGACGAAGCAGCTCTGGTAGTTTGCCAGGACCAACCTCAGGTGGTTGGAGCTGATGCTGGCGAACTTGTGGTCCGAAGACTTAGCGAAGTGCCTATATTCCAGTGAGGTCTAAGTGGCTCGCATATTGATGATTGCCTACACGGGGTACGCCAGCGATGCACGTGTAAAAAGACAAGCGCAAGCACTGGCCGATCGCGGCGACGCGATCGATGTTATCTGTCTGCGCAATGAACAAGAAGGCGAATGTGACGGCGTAAATGTTATCGGCATCGAAATCCCACGATACCGAGGTGATAACAGGCTTAGCTATTTTTTGAGTTATCTGAGGTTTTTCGTGCTCGCTGCGTGGAAGGGCTTTCGTCGGGCTTTGAAGCGCCCTTATGAAGTTGCCATCGCCTGCTCAATGCCCGACGCTGCGGTGATGAGTACACTTCCACTCCGCTTGTTCGGAACCAGAGTCATACTAGACATTCATGACACAATGCCTGAGCTCTACCTGGACAAACGCGATGGAAAGCGTGGCGAGCTAGGCGTGATGCTGCTTAGGCTCGAAGAGCGGATCAGCGCGTGGCTTGCCGATCACGTGCTTGCAGTCCACGAACTGCACCGGAGAAGACTCGAGCAGGCAGGAATCTCTGGCAGAAAGATAAGCGTAGTGCTGAATGCTCCCGATCAAAAGATCTTCGGAGAAAAGCGGCACACGAGCGTCAGCAGTGAAAACTTCACCCTGGTTTGTCATGGGACGATTACTAAGCGGTTAGGGGTAGATGTTGCGCTGAAGGCGCTTGCTCTGCTGCGTGAGCGGTTGCCCGACGCGCGTCTAATCGTCGTCGGCGGCGGTGATTACCTAGCGGAGCTCAGGAGTCTCACCAACGAACTGAGAGTGGAACGATTGGTTGAATTCGTTCCGCCGGTCCCGGTCGAGGCACTGCCCGGAATCATCCAGCGCGGATCGGTAGGTTTGGTTCCCAATCATGCGAGCCCTGCGACTCACCTCATGCTGCCGGTGAAACTCCTCGAGTACGCAGTGCTCGGTTTGCCGGTGATAGCCTCCAAGTTGCGCACGATCGAGCACTATTTCAGCGACGGCGCGGTGCGGTTTTTTGAGCCCGACGACCCCGTCGCGCTGGCGGCCGCTATCGCCGATATTCATGACAATCCCTCGATACGCTGGCGAATGGTGAAGGAGACGCAACGCACGATGGAGCTGATCGATTGGCGCGAAGAGCGGATGCATTACTTTCGAGCGATCGATGCGCTGCTTGAACCGAGCGCACGCGCGGAGATGGCGGCGGCTCAACGTCGCTATTGAGAAGGAGAACTACAGTGATAGAAGGTACCACCCTGGTAATAGGTCTCGGCGAGGTAGGAGGCGCGCTGGCCGAGGTGCTCGAGCGCTCGCAGCGAATTCTTCGCCAGGATATCGAACCGATGAAGATCGAAGAGCCGATCGGTGTCGCGCATTTGTGCTTCCCTTTTCAG
This sequence comes from Candidatus Binataceae bacterium, assembly GCA_030038355.1. Lineage (GTDB taxonomy): Bacteria > Desulfobacterota > Binatia > Binatales > Binataceae > JASHPB01. Next base: position 17,199 of record JASHPB010000149.1, on the reverse strand, counting down.
TCGCGCGAGCAGTTCGAGCAAATCGCCATTGGCTACCTGGAACGATTTCGCCCTAAGCTGGCGATCATCAACAGCACTGTTTTGCCTGGAACTACGCGCAGGATTACGGCCGCGACAAAAGTTCCAATCGCTTACAGCCCGGTCCGCGGCAAGCATGCACATATGGCCGATGACCTAGTGCGCTATCGAAAGTTCGTTTCCGCAGTCGACGTCGACGCGGCGCGGATGGCAGAGCTGCATTTCGAGCGCGGTGGAATCGAGACCCGCCGCATGAATCGGGTCGAGACACTTGAACTTTCGAAATTGGCTGAGACCACCTACTTCGGAATCCTGATTGCTTACGCGCAGGAGCTCAATCGATATTGCGAAGAAGTGGATGGCGATTATTACGAAGCAACGAATTTCTTCGACGAGATCGATTTTCTGCCCCGCGTCCGCTATTTTCCGGGCTTCATCGGTGGGCACTGCGTGGTCCCAAATATCAACCTGATGCTGCAGCTTAGAAACTCGGCGATGCTTGATGCGGTGCTCGATTCGAACCGCAACAGAGCGGCAGAAGTCGACAAATGGCCTGCGGCGCCGAAACCGGCTGCACCTTCGGGGTCAAACCTGAGCGGCAATGGCAAGGTGTTGGCTGATCGGTGATTGGACTGGCCGCCTTCCGTTGATGGCCGGACAGTACGCACGCCTTCGGAATATCGAGGCCGAGTTTTGCACCATCACGGACGGCGACCTGCCGCCGATTAAGGCGGCGGAAGACTCGCTCATCGCCATGGGTTTCGATCGGTTGCGGCAATTAGTCGCAAGCGCTCGTGCGCGGCTTAACGACATCGTTTCGGCCGGCGCGACACTTTATCTGCGAGGAGGACTGACACCTGGCGCCCGCGTGGGTCTTGCTCCTTTCGCGTCCGGCGACTTTTCTGCGATTCCCGAATACCCGGCGTGCAGTTATCGCGTCGAGACTCATCCATTGGTACCGACCACGCTGGCGGGCGAAGAGGTCGCCGGCAGGTATATGCTCGCCGGAGCCGATCGATTGCAGGGCGACCGCATTGAACGTGCTCTGGTGGGACGGTCCGACGACGGCCGCGAGCGGCCGCTGATTTTCACGGTCGGAGTTGGCCGCGGGACCGTGATCTATGACTTGAATTCCGACGAGACCGCGCCCAACACGCCGATCATCGATCGTATCGCGAATCCAGTCGCGCGCGCCGGAAATATTGGCGCCCTAATGGCAGCTAATCAGGCCGCAGCGGTCCCGCATGGCTATCGCCCCGCATTCAATCTGACTCTCGATGATAGGCCGGTGAATCTCGACTACTTCAACGTGGCAAAGGTCGTGCGGCTGATGGATCGGGTCATTGAGCACTTTCCTGAAGCACATGTGGATTTCGCATGGACGCCTAACCAATCGCATCCCGGTCATCGTTACATCGACGCGCTGAAACGTTACAACACTGGCTTCATATGGCACGGCTTCTGCCGCCGCATCGACCATCGCCGGCTGCTCAATCCTCGCGCGGAACTGGCCGAAGGGTTTCGCCTCGTAGAGGGAATCTCACGAAAATACGGAGTTCGATTTCAACCCGTCATGCTGTTTCCATTCTCCCGGGACAATGCGCTTTGCACCAACGTCCTGCACGAGACCGGGTTTCGCGCCAAAGTCGAGTGGATCGATTCGGCCGACAACTCCGCCGAGATGCAGCGCGACTACCTCAAAGCATCGCAAGTTGATTGTCCCGAACAATTTGACAGGTTTGCCGTGCTTCACTGCAAATTCCTGCAGCAGATTGACTACGACTGGATGCTGGCGCGGACGGCGTTGGGCTTGCCCCTGTTGACGATGGCCACCCCCGACGACCTTGCGCTGAACACATTTGCACGGGCGCCATGGAACAATGACTGCCTCGACGACCTTGATCGGGTTCTGGAATTCGCCCTAACGAAGGGGCTGAGGTCCCGTTCACTCGAGGAAATCGCAGTTGAGGCCTGCTCCTCGAACGAAAGCTCCGTGCCTTAGACCCCGCCCAGGATCATGCCTATTCATCTGTCTTAGTCAGAGCATCCATTGAAAGTGGCCGCGCTGCGGGCATCCGGATTGTTACTGCAGTTCCCCGACCCACTTCAGACGCGACTTCGATAGTGCCGCGCTGCAGGTCGATTGCACGCATCGCAAGTGCAAGCCCTAGCCCGGTCCCATCGGCTTTGGTCGTGAAGTACAGCTGTGTGACGCTGTTCAGATGTTCGGCCGGTATCCCTTGACCTTGATCGATGATCGCGATCTCCACCACGCCGGCGGCGACGACCACGCTGCGGATCGTGATCGTTCCTCCCTCAGGCATCGAATCTGCCGCATTGCTCGCGATGTTGCGAATTGCCTCACTGAGCAGCGCCCGGTCGGCTGTAATATGCGTCGAGCGCGGGTCCAAGTCGTAGGCAACTGCGATCTGTGGACGCTGGACGCGCGAACCGATCTCTTGAATGAGCTCCGGCAAATCTACCGCTTCCAGATGCAGGCTCTGGGGACGGACCAATCGCGTCAACGCATAGACCGCTTCATCAACGCGCTGCATTTCACTGCGCACCGCGCCCAGACGATCCTGGAGCGGACGATTTGCCTCGGCATCCTGCGTCAAAAGCTCGAGTTGCAGGTTCATTGCGTTCAGCGGGTCGCGAACCTGATGCGCAATTCCGGTGACCAGTCCACCCAACTGGGCGAGGCGATCGGATTGATCGACAACACTCTCGAGCTGGCGCACCGGCTCGAGATTCCGGACGATGACCAGCAATCCGGCAGGAACGCGCGCATCACCGAGTGAAAAAATGGAAACGAGCAGCCGGTCGCTCGAACTATCGCCGAGTTGAAGCGCGACATCATGGACCTCGGTGCCGGTCGAATACACCGCGTCGATCATTCGGGTCAAAGGGTTACTGCGGCCAATCAATAACGAGAGATGCTTGCCGTTGGTGATTCCGCCGGCAGGTAGGCCCAGGCGCGCCGTCGCTTCTGCATTTGCGAACAGGATCGCACCGGACGAATCGAGCAGCAGGACCGCGTCTGTGATGGAGCGGAAGATGCTGAAAAGCTGGCCGCGCTCCGTTTCCCACCGCGAGCGATCACGATTGAGACGTTCGGAAAGCTGGTTGAATTTCTCGGCCAGCGTGCCCAGTTCGTCACGTCCGATTACGCGGGCGCCATCGTTCTCGATACTGCCGGCCAATTCATCCACGCCCGAGGCAATCGCGGCAACCGGCCGCAACATGGTTCCGCCGAGCACCATGGCGCTGGCAATTCCGAGAGCAACCGCAATCGCGGCGAAGGTTACGACCATTCGCGCCGAATGTCGCAGCTCGGCGGCTGCCAGCGCCGTCGAGAGGCCGATCTTGATAACTGCGACTGGCACGCCTCGATAGTCGATCGGGCGCGAAAACTGGTAGACGGTATCACCTTGCACGAAGAATACGCGCGCCAAATCGAACCACGACATGTCGCGGATAGAAAGCGTATCGAAAGGCAGCACTCGCGGACGTACGCTCGCCGCCGCGGGCGGTGGCGCCGAGGCGATCAGGTTTCCGTCGGGGCTCTCGAGGCGCGCATACACGACCGAGTCGCTGTACTCGCGGTAAGACCCGAGCAGCGTGTGCAGCGCTACATCATTTCTGAGCGCGCTGGTCGGGTCGCCAGTTGACTGCAGGTTGGCACGAACCTGCGCGGACACCTGGCCCGCGAGAAGTCTGCCTGAGTTTGCGAGCTGATCGATCATCAGAGTCGCGGTACGATCGATCTGGATCGCTCCAATCGCTACTACCGTTGCAATCAGTAGAAGCAGAAACGAAGCCGCGAGCTTTGAGCGCAAACCCATGGCTCAATTCAGGTGCCAACGGGGCTACTCGAATTCCTCGGAATTCTCGCGCGCACGATATTTGCCGAGACGGTTGTAGAGCGTTTTGAGACTGATACCGAGGATTTCTGCCGCGCGCGCCTTGTTGCCTTGAACCGAATCGAGCGTCCGCAGGATCAGTTCGCGTTCCGCTTCTGCTAGCGACGCGCCGAGCCGCAGTTCAAGGTCAGCGCCGGCCTCGCGCGGCCGTCGCAGTATTTCGGGAGGTAGGTCGTCGACCTTGATCAATGGCCCGCTCGTAACCACCGTCGCACGCTGAACAACGTTGCGCAGCTCGCGAACGTTTCCGGGCCACGGATAGGCGGCGAGCGCTTCAAAGCAGTCAGGCTCGATGCCGGTGATGCACCTGCCGTCCGCGCGCGCGAACCGACTGAGGAAGCAGTCGATCAAAACCGGCAGGTCATCGCTGCGGCGCCTGAGCGGCGGCACCTCGATCGAGAATACGCTCAACCGGAAGAACAGGTCTTCGCGAAATCTTCCTTCGCGGATCGCCGTTGCGACGTCGCGATTGGAAGAAGCGAGCACTCTTACATCGAGGGGAACTTCAGCGGCCCCACCGAGGCGGCGCAGCTTCTGATCCTCGAGCACCCGGAGCAGTTTCGCCTGTAGCTCGACCTTCATCTCGGTGATTTCGTCGAGCAGAAGCGTGCCGCCCCGTGCCAGTTCGAAACAGCCTTCGCGCCGGCGCTCGGCGCCGGTGAAAGCTCCGCGCTCGTGGCCGAAGAGTTCGCTTTCCATCAATGACTCGGGCAGGGCGGCGCAGTTGACGGCGACGTATGGACCAGTGCGCCGCGGAGACAATTTGTGAATCGTACGCGCGACGACTTCTTTGCCGCAACCGCTTTCACCGGTGATTATTGCCGGCGCCGCGCTGGGGGCAACTTGCTCGATCGCGTCGAGCACCTTGCGCATCGCGGCCGAGTGGCCGACCAGATCTCCTAGTTCGCCATCCTGCGACGTGTTCTGCCGGGGTCCGCGGCTTTCCGGCGCGACATCGATCGTGTCACTAACGCTACGAAGGAGCAGCTTCAAGTGGGGTAGATCAACCGGCTTCTGGATATATTCGTATGCCCCAAGCTTCATGGATTTCACCGCGTCGCGAATTTCGCCTTCACCGGACACTACGATCGTCGTCAGTGGAAGGTTTCGCTCATGCAGATGCGCAAGAACTTCGAGTCCATCTTTGCGCGGCAATTTCAGATCGAGCATCAGGATGTCGGGTTCGAAGCGCTCGATGAATTCCAGAGCCTGCACGCCGTCCTCGGCGGCGTCGACGGCATAACCCCATGAAGTAATGAGTTCGACCCAACCCCGGCGCGTGCCGAGATCATCTTCGGCGACCAAGATTTTTTTGACTTCTTTCATGACAGACGACGCCTTAGAAGCAAAACAAGAAGCAGATTCAACCAGGTCGCGATTCAATGCACGTTGGTGCGAAGGGGGTACCAGTAAGTGGCGCGGAAAGTCGAACCATTGGCTCCACCTTTGACCACGAAATAATTACAGTGGTTGGGCTGCGCTACTGACGAAACAAAAGTGGCTTCCGTTTACATCCCCACCAACAAAGTAATGCCGCGGCAATCCACTGAGTAGTTACTGTTCGCCTGATCAGCTACACCGTCGCGAAAGCGACTAACTATCGCAATCTCGGCATTGAAAAGCGGCGAATTCAGAAGTACACATTGGGCATTGTGCGGATTTCTCGTCTTCGCTTCAACCTTGGATGATCGAAAAGATGAAGCAAATAAATTTGATCAATCCAGCGCGCGTTTTTCATGATGCGGCGAGAGCGCAAAAAACGGTAAGCTTCGATTTTGCGTAGTTCGTGACAATGATTGAACTCGTGCACGGCCAATAACTCACCTGCCCAACCATTGTAGTTAGGCAATACTATGTCATCGAAATAGAGTAACGGCAGAAATACATACTTCGATGGATCCGGATCGGCCAGCAGCGCGAGTGCCTCACGAGTCGAAGTGTAATAGTCGAGATCAAACGCGGCGAAGCCGAGCGGCGCCTCGGCATCCAACCTGTGAGCGAGGAAGTTCGGCACCGTTTGATTCACCGCTCCAAGAACTAACTGGCAGTTGGAGGGAAGCTGTGCACGCAGCCGATCGTGATCCATCGGAAAATCGCCGAACTGAAACTCTTCGGGATGATCACGATAGTCGATCGGCGGAGGCATTCCGCATCCGCTGTCAAAGCCGGCGATTTTTACCGCAATACCAGTAGCCTGCTCGACTCGCTTCGCTATCGAACAGAGATTGAGCAGCCCTTCGCCCGCGGCGACGCCGAATTCCACCGCAGTGAACGCCTTGAGTCCTTGCTCGGCTGCCTGGTCGGCGGCAGCCAACAAGCCGTAAGCATAGTGCGGCCTCTGCACGATGTCGAAATCGATCCTGGCACGAAGCGATCCGCCGAGAGCGACCGCCAGCGCGGCAAAGTTTAGATGCATCGGCTCGGTGAGGCGCTCGCGTAATATGCGATAGCGAGCACTCTTCTGATGACGGATCTTTCGTAACAGCATAATGCAGGGAACTCCCCGATGAGTTTGTTAGTGCGAGAGGATTCGCGCTGCCGTTCGCGAGAACCGAAGCAACGCATTATTGCTCGCAAGATAGTTGTCGCGAAATTCCGAGAGCAGTCGTTGCGCTGCGACTAGCACGTCATAGCGTGCAGTTCCGACCGAATAGGTATCGGCTGATGCCCGTCGCACGAGCTTCACGTTCGCACTCGCTCCGGCATCCAGCGTAATGTCGATTGCGAGGCAGCCGTGTTCAATCTCGTGCTGGGTCGGCAGACCGTCGACGAGAATTTCCCGCACGGGGATACTCGAGCCGACGTTTCGCCTCATATGGAATGTCACCCGCTCGCCGTACGGATTCTTCAGTCGCAAAGTGTCAGTGAACGATCTGACCTGTGCGTTCGTTGCTGAAGTTCGTCGATAGAGCGCGGTTGATTCGAGCGTCTGCTGCAGCGGCGTCCATCGAAGTGCTGGTTCGGCTGCTCTAAGTCCCCCGGCAAATGAACAGATCTGTGAATAGCCGGAGCGGAAGGTATCGTGATGCGCGGCGATCAATGCGGGCTTTCCGAAGAAGAGATCGACTGCAAAACCGAGCAACGACTCGGGATATCTCCGGCCAAACAGTGGGAAGCCGCCGGTGTCGATCGCCACCGAAAGCAGGTCGCGTAACTTGAGTTCCTGTTCACGCGCGTCGCAAGGAAAAAGCTCGCTGTTCACGGCTGCCAGGAACCCGCCTGCCTGCAGTGCAGCCAACGCAGCTCGCGAAAAGACTCCTTGCGGGAACACCATGACCGGTTCGGCGCTGAGTCCAGTCAGCTGCTCGTGTAATCGAACCCGCTCAAGCGCGATGCTGGTCTTGGCGCGAAGCACCACCTCGTTGGTGTCGCCAAATTCCGCCCCGGTGTGATCACAACCGTGCACGCAAATCGACAGCCGGTCGCTGTGCTGACTGAACATTTCAGCGATACCGCGTGAACTGCGCCGGTAGTTCCATGGAATGAAGGCGATAGTTGCCGCAAAACCGTGAGACTCGAGGTTTGCGAGCAGCTTGTCGTGTTCGAGGAACCCGTAGCGGCGCCTGAGCAGTGGATCGTCGATGATCAGAGTCGCGCACGGATACGGATTTTCCCAGCAGGCGCCGGCGAAAGCGTGTTTCACAAACATCAGAAACGGCAACAGCGATGGCAGAATCTCCAGCCGAGGATCTTCGGGCCTCGCGAAGGTATCGAGGTCAGCGATATCAGCGCCAGCGCAAAGGAAGACCTCACATCCGCCGCGCCGCGTATGAGCAAAGTAAGGACGTTCGTTGGCGCTTATCAGCGTAGTGATCGAATTGCTCGCAGTTGTTTGGTCGAAGGTGCGGTTCCTTTCATCCCAGTCTGTCTGAAAACCGAGGCCTCGGAGCTGTCGACAGATTGCATCGTCAGCGAACCTATATTCGACGCCGGGGAAATCGATCTCACTCGCACCCGAGAATGCCTTCCCGGTTAGCGCATGCGCTGTCGTGTCCCAGCCGCCAAGCGGAAAGCCGTACACGAATGCAGCTTTGATTCCGTGGAAGATTGAGTCGTCGTCCTCGCGCGCTGTGCAACCGTCTAGCGCCTGGGCAACGACGCTGCTGTGCATCGCGGCCGCTTCGCATCGCAATGACGCCGCCTCGGCTAGCGATGTGACCGGCGTCGGCGCGAGTCCGACGAATTCGGCCAGCTTTGCGAGGTTGCAGTCCCGTTCTCTACTAGGGCTCGAAGATACGATAGCGATTTCGGCAGACATGACTCTCAGTCAGAAGCAGAGACGATTTCGTCGATGGCGTCGACCAGATTGCCCAGAGTGCGAAGCGCCTCACCGGGAAGCTGCACGGTATCGTCTTCCCCGGTGAGCGATAGTTCGATTTCGAACGCGCCGCTGATTTCGTCCTCGATAAAGACCAGCAGGTTGATAACCGATAGTGAATCGAGGTTGGTGCCCTCGTCGATCAGGATCGCGGCGTGATCTTTTGCGATCTGCTGGTCCTCCGGCAACAACTCGTTCAGCTTGTCCACGGCGCGGAACACAGCGGCCTCAAGCTGGTCGCGGCGAAATTGATTGGAAGTCGTTACAGAATCCATCAGCTCGTTTCCCCTCGTTCCAGATTCGTCCCGTGCGCCGCCGGCTGGCCATTGCTGTGAACCGTTCGCCGCAGCGGCCGCAGGCCCCGTAGAAACGCAAGATACGAGGGCGCAATCGCCAGTGGCGTTGACACCGTGGCCGCGGGCGAAGGCGGTTCAGGCCTGACGAAGACGCGATCCGGCAAACTGCTGGTGACGATCGAACCGGCGCCGACCACAGCACCCTCGCCGATGGTTAGAGTGCGGTCGTTGACGACCGAGATGAGGCAGCATGCTCCGATCCACGCGTTGCGTTTGATCGCGACCTTTCCGGGTCCACGGAGATGTGCCAGCACTATGGTCCGAAGTGCAATTTCAACGTTCTCACCAATTTCGATGCACTCGGGATATTCATTCTCGAGATACACATCGTCGCCGATAAAGACGTTGCGGCCGATCCGCACGCCACGCCATCGATGCAGCATCGGGCGGATACTCTTGCTGCCGGGCAGCGTCCTCGCCATCGCGTGCAATACGCGATTGACGATTCGTCGCGGCAGAGATTTCGGACGGGGCTTGTTCACGACTTTGTTCACTAATGTTTATCGTCGCGCGAACATCACACCGCGCTTTTGTCGTCGCCCGCGCCTATCTTAGAGTCAACCCTTGACGATTGAGCTTCAGTTGCTCTTTCAATCAGATCAACGGCCTTGGGCTTTGATAATCGACTGCTCAGATCGCGCCAGTAACGAGTTCCGCGAGGTTCTGACCGCATTTCGCTTTGTTCGAGAAAGGATCGACAAGGCTGATTGCGAGGCGTTTGTAGGAAGTCGGCAATCAGCTGTTTTGCGCCGAGCGTTTGCGCCCGCTTTGCAATCACGTAGAGCATCGTCTGCTCCACGCGGCGCCCCATCACGCGGCAACTGAGAACCAGGTCTTCGATGTAGGCCGTGCGTTCTGTGGAATCGATGCTCAACCCAGCGATGCCAACCAGGCCATAGTCGCCGAAACGATCCGCAACTCTGAAAACCATTAACTCGTTACCGCTCGCAGCGGCCCACGTCGAGAGCTCGTTGGAGGTGAGTCTGCGCGTCCTTAAATTGAACTGATTGGTCTTGTTCAGAAGCTGGCTTGCTCGTTCCAGGTTGCTTTCATTTAACTCCTCCACGATGACCGAGATCTCGAGAGTGTCGAGCCAGTCGTCAAGCGATTGAACCTGATCGCGGGCTTTGCGCCTTTTTCGCTCGGCGACATATGACTTCGCACGGATACGATCCTCGAGGCTTACGAACGGAGCGTCGAAGCAGTCAAGCGCAGCGAGAGCGGCTGGAAATTCGAGTGGGCTCGAAGGCCAGTCAGGCACGAGCACCTTTGGCAGAGTCTCGCTGATGCGCGCGCGCTCGGCGGGATTGTCGTCGATGAAGACGATTGATTCGAGTCCCAGGTTGAGGTCATCAGCCAGTGCGGCAAGGTTCGCAGCTTTGTCATTCCAGTCTATTCGCCAGCCCGCAAAGTCCTCCCCGCTGAGCACCATTTCCTGGTGCGATGCGATTGCCTCAAGGGCGATTGCCTCATCGTTCTTGCTGACCAGTCCCAGCAGGACGCCGCGCCGCGTCAGCGCCTTCAATCCTCTCTGGAAGTCGAGGAACGCTTCGCCGATAGCGTCGTGACCGCCCAGGCGAAGCTTCTGCCATCCGACATCACCAACCACTCCACCCCACAGTGTGTTGTCGAGGTCGAGCGCGATCAATTTACGCGCGCCGCCCTTGATACCGCGGACTGCCGCCTGAAAATCGCGTGCTGCTTCGCGGAATACGTCCACCGCGAATGGAGTTTTCGTCAAGTACCATAGCCGTGCATCGTAGGCGCGGGCGCCGAGCGAAGAAGCCCAACGCGCGGAATCGAAAACATGGATGCGGGTATCGCTGCGCACGCCCTCGCAAAGGCGCAGATTCATGCGCATCAGGAGTTCCACAAGACCGTAACTTGGATCCATGTCGAGAAGGCCGCGGCGATTCTCGGCGCGATGAAGCGGCGACCAATTCGCAACGAAGACCCGGTGAATCTCCGGACGCAGTGCAGTCAGAGCGTGTGCGAAACGATCGACTTCGTTCAGCGTTTCCTCGAGGTTCCACTCCTGGTTTTGGCACGCTCGCTCGTAGCCGGTGATCGACGAGGGTGAAGTCCACACGATCGCACCTGCGGCGTCGTTCCATGTTCCATTGTCACGCGAGAGAAGGATCTGAACTACTTGTCCGAAGGGAGCGACAATCGGTTCAATATCGCCAGTTCGAGCAAGCAATGGCGCAAGATTATGCACATTGAAGTCCGACACGAGAAGAAATTTCGCCGGTCCTTTGCCGTTCCGCACGAGCGACTCCCTGACAAGCGACTCTCTATTGATCAACTTGGTGGATACGATCCGAGAACCTAAGAGATCCTGAGGTGCCGCTTCCGATGCCTGCACTCGGGGTTTCGAGGCGCGTCGGCGATTCAATTCGCGCCGGCTTAAGCCATGACACGATCTTTTTCTTCAGCCTGAGCACGCTCGCGAGCCAGTCGTAGGCGCCGACCAGCTTGAGATAAAACTCGATAGGCCAATCGCTCGGATCGGCACGTATCCGGCCGGCGACAAAAGAGTCAGTGCGATGGGATTCCGATTCAGGACGGCATAAAAAAACCCGTTGATAACCCGTTTGGTCGCACAGGCGGAGTATGCGTTGGTCATATGCGCCGAACGGAAAGCAAAAAAGATCGACCTTTCGATCCAGAATTGCCTCGAGTTTCAGGCGCGACTCCAGAAGCTCCTGGCGCGCGGCCTCGTCAGAAAGCGCCGTCAACCGCGCGTGCGTAAGTGTGTGCGAACCGATCGTGACTAAATTCGAACGCAGATCATGAAGTTCACTTTCAGAGATGATGCGATCTGACGAATCTCCGATCCGATCACCGAGGCGATCTGCAATGACAAATATGGTGCACGGGATCGACCGACGCTCCATTTCCGGAAGCGCATTCTCTACGAAGCTCTTCCAACCATCGTCGGCGGTTACGAACACGGAACGTTGGCATGAAGCTGTGGCAGTGGAATCGCCTGCGCCGACTGGAGTCGCGGTCCGCAACAACGTTGCCATCTGTCGTGCGAAGCGATCATGCTCTTCGGCTTTTACCTGATGATAAAAGAGCCCCACTGAGGTTCCGGAGGAAGGCCATCCTAATTTTCTTCCGAGGGCGCGATAGGGTTCGGTAAGTGCGTAGAAGCAGAGCGAGCCTGCGAGTTTGAACATGCGAAGCGATTGCTCGAGCAGCAACGACTGATCGGGATCAACACGCGAATGATCAATTCCGGGATGACGATTTGGCAGATTTTCGACTCGCTGCCGTGACTTTGCGCTCTGATGCGATTTCATTTTTACAGGACTGGGCGTCGCGATTCGTTGCCATCTGTTAGCGAGCAAACGCGATGCCATCTGTGTCAAATCGCGAGCCGTTGAAAACGCGATGCTCGACGGACCAAAAGAGACCTTCGCGCAAGTTGCTAACCTGCAAGTTGGCCTTATCGATTGTAAGAGTTACAGGGAAAGGCTTGCGAAGCAGCGAAGAGAAAGAGGATCAGGAGTTCGAATCTCGGCGTTTAAATGCTGCTGGCGGCGAATAAAATTTTCGTCAGCCACTCACAAGCGAATAGCAACATTTACCTGTGATATAACGTTTTAACATGAACACTCATCGCGAGCAGGGACTGCGAAAGACCAGGGAAACCTTCCCCACAAACGTTCGACTTGCGCTCACTACATGAGTGTGGTGCTCGGCTACATCGCTGTGGGAGTGGCTCCTGTTTCTGTTGGGTACTTGTCAGTACTTCCTCGTTAATTCGTCATCTGCCTGAAAGCTCCCTGATCGTATAACCGCTGCTCGTAAGAGCCGCCTGCGCTGACTAACAGCGCATAGCGCGAACTGCAGCTCGCAAGGGTGGCCGGCCCTACCCAAAGGAGCGCATACCACGCGGGGCGCGTAGGACTGTGCCCTGCCAGACGGGAGAATGTATGCCAAAGGGACGTGGATGTGTGCGTGCGACGGTCCGACGAACCTTCATTGCCGCCGTCGCTGCAGTGGTAATCTGCTTCGCTAGGAGCGTTTGCCTTGCTTCAACGGTGGCGATTACCTCGCCCGCAAACGGTGCTTCGGTAAGCGGTCAGGTAACGATAGTTGCGGCGGTTGGTTCCGGCGTCTGGTGGGCCGAGCTCTTAGTAGACGGTCAGGCAGTTGAGACTTCGCCTCCGTATAGTTTCAGATGGGACTCTAACCGTGTATCGAATGGAACCCATACGCTTTCAGTTAGCACTTACGCTTATGGAGGTAGCTCACCGCTAGCCACCGCTTCAATAACTGTAGTTGTGGCGAACGGATCAGCCGGCTCAGGTTCCTCTTCAGTTGTGGAAATCACCTCGCCCGCAAGTGGTTCATCGGTAAGCGGTCAGGTAACGATAGTCGCCGCGGTTGGTCCCGGCGTCTGGTGGGCCCAGCTGTATGTAGATGGCCAAGCAATTGAGACTTCGCCGCCGTACAGCTTCAGCTGGAACTCTGCCAGCGTAGCGAATGGAAGCCATACGCTCTCGGTCGGTGCATTCGCTTATGGAGGTAGCTCACCGCTAGCAACCGCTTCAATAAATCTGACTGTGGCAAATGGTTCCGGTACGGCCAGCTCAGTCTATTTTTCAACACTCCCGCCTCATGCATCGCTACCGTCGGATTCGCAGTGCGCTTCGGAGATCAGCTCCACCCCCGAGACGATCGCTTCTAACGTTACGTACAACTCAGCTTCCGCCATTCCAAGTGCGGCGGAACTAGCCGGGGTACACACCTGCGCCCGTATACAACGCCACGTGGGTGCCGGCGTCTGACTTCGCACGGGTTGATGGCGATTACTCCGGCTCGACCGACATGATTATCAGGTGGACTGCGTGCAAATGGGGAATCGACGAGAACATCGCACGCGCCGAAGCGTGGGTTGAGAGCGGATGGAGACAGGACGATAACGGCGATTGGCAGACCACGCTTAGCCAATGCTAACGCGGCAACTGGGACGGATGGAATGGCAGCGGATGTTACCAGAGCTGGGGTATCTACTCTGTCAAGCTGCTCGACTTCAACACCTATCCTGAGGCGGTAAATAGCACTGCGTTCAATGCCGACTTCCGGATGGCTTATCAGCGCGCTTGTATGAACGGCGATATCAGCTACCTTGCCGATCAGACGCCGACATCGGGTTACCCCACCTATCCGAATGGGAGCGCGACGCAGATGCTATGGGGATGCATGGGCGATTGGTACAGCGGTAACTGGGACGATTCCGGATCGCTCTGGTACGTTGCGCAGATCCAGGAATACGTCGCGAGCCAGCCGTGGCAATAGTGATCGCGACCGCCACGATCGATTACGCGCAGCGCTGTTTCACTGCTTCAATGTAATCGCGGACCGCGGCGACGATTTCCGGCGCCGCGGTCCGAAGCTGCTCGCTAGTCCGGCATTGCGTCAGCAGCCGCATTGCGAGGCCGTCGACCAGTGCCGCCAGTAGCATCACCTCGCGGTTTCGGATTCTAAAATTCGGCTCGAGCGGCGCCAGGCATTCGCGCAAGAATTCGCTCCATTCGTTGAAGTGCTTCAAATTCTCGCGGCGTAGAGAATCGCTTTCCGACGCGGCGTCCCAAAACGCCAGGCGCGTCTTCCACTCATCCATCCGTTGGTCGTCGAGCGGCAGCGCCTCGAGCACCACGGCCTCGAGCTCACGCGGTCCACTCGCGAACTCGCGCGCGGCGGCGAGCATGCGCTGGGCCGCTGCCGCGTGCGTGCGCTTAAGCGCGCCGAGCAGCAGCGCCTCCCGATTATTGAAATAGTGAGTTAGTGCTCCGGTCGTGCATCGGGCCTCGGCGGCGACGCGCCGAAGCGTAGCAGCGCGAAAGCCCTCATTTCTGATAATGCGCCAAGTCGCGTCAACGAATTCTGCGCGTCGTTGATCGCAATCGACTGTCTTAGGCATGCTGCTAATCCCTTGACTGACGTAACAGTGATATGTCACAGCAATATGTAACGCTGTGATGTTACCTCCAGTCTCATATTCGATCCCAGGTCCCGGTAGCAAGTACCCCGAGAAGCAGATGCCTGGTGGTTGTCGTCTTGCTGGCACTCTGCGGGATTGCGCCGCCGGCTCTAGCCTCGGCGCCGAGCCCGATTGGAACTTGGGCGCCGCCGGATGGCCAATCGCGGCTCAAAATCGAGCGATGCGCGCGGCACGATCTACGACCGCGACGACGGCCGGACCTATTCCCGCAAGATCGATCACGGTGATCGATGTGAACACCTTGCGCGTCAGCGGATATGTGGGCTTCAGTTTTCCCGGCAGGACGCGACCCTGGAAACGAATCGAAGTTAAACAATGAATGGCATCACCATTCGAAGGATGCAGGGGGCCGACGTCGACGAAGCGTGCGAAATAGTCGGACTCGCGTTCGCCGACAACCCGAGCACGCTGGCGGTCGCCGGCGATCGGACGAGCGCGTTGCGGATTATGCGAGCCGGGGTCAGAATCGCGAAATTCGATAGGCCGTGCAGTTGCGCGCTCGTTGCGAGCGATGCGAGGCGAGCCGTCGGCGTGCTCAACGCGGCGGAGTGGCCCGGATGTCAAATGTCCATGCGTGAGAAGATCCCGAGCGCATTTGCAATGATCCGGATCATGGGCGTGGCATTGCCGCGGATGCTCAAGTTAATCGGCGCGCGCGCCGGCCACGACCCGCGCGAGCGCCACTGGCACGTGGGGCCAATCGGCGTTCATCCTGCAGCTCAGGGCCGCGGCGTAGGCAAGGCCCTGCTCAATGCTTTCCTCGCCATGGCTGACGAGCATCGATCGCCTGCCTTCCTCGAGACCGACGTCGACAAGAACGTCGAGCTCTACGAAAAGTTCGGCTTCGAGGTAGTTGGCGAGGAAAAGATTCTTGGCATCAGCAATCGATTCATGTGGCGCGCTGCTTCAACTCGCGGGCGCATAGCGTAGAAAGATTTTTCCGTTGTTGAAGCTGCGCGATTGAGTGAGTTTCAGCTTGGGGCGATTATTGAGACCTTCGAACATCGTGCGCCCGCCGCCCAGAATTACGGGATTTAAGACCAACTGATATTCGTCGATCAATCCGTGCGGCGCCAGTTGCGCAACTATACTGCCACTGCCGAGAATCGCGATCCCTTCGCCGGATGCGTTCTTGATTCTGCGTACCTCGCTGGCAAGATCGCCATTCATCAATCTCGAATTGCTCCACGACGCTTCGCCGAGCGTTCTTGAAAATACGATTTTTGGCATCTTGTTCATCCGCTCGGCGACGACTGGATCATTCTTCATCGCCATCTCAGTTGGCCAATAGGCGGCCATCAATTCATAGGTGATGCGGCCGAACAACAATTCCCCGCCGCCGCGCGCATTTTCCGCAACGAACGCGCTGAACTCTGGATCATCGCTGTCGTCGTGCGCCCAGCGGAAGTCGCCGTCGGCGCCCGTGAAGTAGCCGTCCAAGGTGACATTGTTGAAGGCAATGAGTTTTCGCATGTTGGTACGAGCTCCCACTCTATGTCGTTTGAAATGCGCCAATATCGAGAGCCGCCGATCGCAGAGGGTCGGAAATAACACATCCAACCTAAGTCCGACCAACTGGTGTTCTCAACCCGCGTCGGCGATCAGGACGATTTCGCTCTGTCAGCCTTCACAGATGCTGCAATCGCTGCATTCGGTAACGACATCTATTGCGCAGGCGGAACTGCCGATCCGAACCGGCCGGTCACATCAAGCGTCTACCGGAGCACTTGCCATCAGTGCGCCTTCGATTGGACCAACGCAAATTTCGACCTCCTAGCACCCAGTATAGGAGCCACGCCGACCGCAACTCCAAAATCGACGGCACGAGCCACGACAACCGCGACGCCAACAGCTGCCACCACATCAACCTCGACCGCGAGGCCAACTGCCACTGCGACGAGGTCCGCAACACCAAGTCCCACATCGACCGCGACGCTACAGCCACGGCGACGCCTCGCTCATCGATAAGGGGGCAGCGGCGGTGTCAAACCGGGATCGAGCGGCGACCTGGGGGGCTTCGCCTGCACGCCAACCGATTCGATCCAGCAGATCCTTCCGCAGCGACGGTCTCCGTCCGCCGGCCAAACTTGTTCAGTTCGCTGACGCTGACGGGCTCGATCGATGGCGAGCAGAACGGCACCTCGACCGTCGATGCTCCCGAGATCACATCGTCGAGGATCTTCAACGTTCTCGCCACCCTTGACGATTCCAGCAGGCGGTGGAGAGTCGCTCGCCTTCATTCTGAGCGGGGTGATTGGGGGACGCCACGTGGTCAGCAGTGGCCAGTCTACGAGCTATTCGCTGGCTGCTCCGAGCATCGCCAACCGCGGACGACTCGACGACGCGAATCTCGCGCTCGCGCTGAGCAGCTTCGGCTTCGCGATACTTCCGCTGGGCACCTTGATGCGGCGTCGGAGCGCCGTGATCGCCGCGATCAGTGTCGTGCTTGCACCGGGGCTCGTCGGATGCGGCAGCTCATCCGGGCGGCTCGTCCGCTGATATCTCGTCAAGGCCGGAGCAGCACGCTCGGTGTCACCGAGAACGGCAACCGCGTCGGCGTCACCGGCT
>JASHPB010000148.1 GCA_030038355.1 Candidatus Binataceae bacterium | reverse complement strand
AGTTCGGGATGATGATGGGCGACGGGCCTTACATGCACGGCGCCTCGCGCAGGTATATCATGGCCGCAGTAGAAGCGAGCCTGAGGCGCCTCGGCACTGACTATATCGATCTTTATCAACTCCACCAGCCCGATGCGGAGACGCCGCAGCAGGAAACACTCGAAGCGCTCACTGACCTCGTGCATGCGGGCAAGGTCCGTTACATCGGCTCGAGCAATTTCGCTGGATGGCAGGTGGCCGAGGCAGCGTGCATCTCGCGCAGTTCCGGACTCGCGCCTTACGTCTCGGCACAGAACCATTACAACCTGCTCGAGCGCCGCGTCGAACGCGAGCTGGTCCCGGCATGCAGGCAATTCGGCGTCGGTATCCTCCCCTACTTCCCGCTCGCGAGCGGGTTCCTCACCGGCAAGTATCGCAAGGGCGCCGAGCTGCCAAAGGGCGCGCGCCTCACGATGATGAAGCGGATGGCCGATCAATGGTTGACTGAGGCGAACCATCAGACGATCGGCCAGCTGAGCGACTTCGCCGAGAGTCACGGGCATTCGCTGCTCGAGCTTGCGATGAGCTGGCTTGCCTCGAATCCTCAGGTTTCGAGTGTGATCTCGGGCGCGACCAGTCCGCAGCAGGTCACCGATAATGTGAAGGCGGGGGGATGGAAGCTCAGCGCCGAAGAATTTGCCGAGGTTGACAAGCTGGCGCGGCACTGAGCCGCGGCGGGAGGCTCAGGCGGGAGTTAGCCCCCAGATATCGCGCGCATACTCGGCGACCGTTCGATCGCTCGAGAAACAGCCGATGCGCGCGATATTGAGTATTACTTTCCGGTTCCAGACCTGTTCCTGAACATACTGTCGCGCGATCTCCGACTGAGTATCGGCGTAGGCGCCGAAATCGGCCATCAGGAAATAGTCGTCGCGATCCAATAGCAGGTCGCGGATCCAGCGAAAGAGCCCGGGCTCCTTGGGACAGAACAGGTCCGAGGCTAGAGTATCGAGCACACGCTTCAACCTCGGATCGCTCTCGTAGTGTTGGCGCGGATTGTAGTTGCGATTTTTCTGGTACTCCTCGATCTGCTCCGCCGTCAGACCGAAGATGAATATATTGTCTGCGCCTACAGCTTGCCGGATCTCGATATTGGCGCCGTCCAGAGTGCCTATAGTCAACGCGCCGTTCATCGCGAACTTCATGTTGCCGGTGCCAGACGCCTCTCGTCCGGCGGTCGAGATTTGTTCCGATACGTCGGCGGCGGGAATGATTTTCTCCGCCAGCGAAACCCGGTAATCGGGCAGGAAAGCAACCTTGATGAGTCCGCGGGTGCGCGTGTCGGCATTGATCACGTCGCCCATGTTGCAGATCAACTTGATAATCATCTTGGCCGCCCAGTAACCGGGCGCGGCCTTGCCCGCCATCAGGTAGGCGCGGGGATTCGCCGGCTCGATGCCATCCTCGACGATCTGCAGGTACTGATGAATGATACCGAGCGCCATCAGGAGCTGGCGCTTGTACTCGTGGATGCGCTTGGCTTGCACGTCGAACATCGCCTCAGGATCGATATCGACGGCCGAAATGCGATTCACGATTCGCGCGAGGCGTTCCTTGTTCATGCGCTTGATCGCGCTGAGCCGCGCCTGCAGTTCGGGATTATCCGCCAACGGCTCGAGCTCGCGCAGTTGTTGCAGATCCGTCGCCCAGCCGGTGCCGACCGTGGCGTCGAGCAGGTTGGCCAGCCCCGGATTCGCCATCAGAAGCCAGCGCCGCTGCGTCACACCGTTGGTCTTGTTGCTGAAGCGCTCGGGCCAGAGCTTGTAGAAGTCGGGCACGAGGCGTGTCTTCAGAAGCTCGGAGTGAAGCTCCGAGACGCCGTTCACCGAATGGCTGCCGACGATTGCGAGATTTGCCATCCGCACGTGACCTTCGTAACCTTCCTCGACGATCGCGACGCGCCGCGTCAGCTCAGAATCGCCCGTCGAGAGCGTCGCGAAATGGCCGAGGAAGCGCCGGTTGATCTCGTAGATGATTTGCAGATGGCGCGGCACGACGCGCTCGAGCAGGCTTATCGGCCAACGCTCGAGCGCCTCGGGCAGAAGAGTGTGGTTGGTGTATGCGACGGTCGAGCGCGTCACATCCCACGCCACCTCCCAGTTCAAATCATACTCATCGACCAGCAAGCGCATCATTTCGGCGATCGCCAACGAGGGATGCGTATCGTTGAGCTGAATGGCAACTTTCGACGGCAGCTCGCGGAAATCCTCCTCGCCGCGCCGGAGGTAGGTGCGCAGGATATCGCGCACTGCGCACGCCACGAAAAAATATTCCTGCAGGAGTCTCAGCTCGCGGCCGGCCGCCACCGCATCTGACGGATAGAGCACGCGCGACACCGTCTCCGACACCATCTTCTGCTCGACGGCCTTCAGATAGTCGCCCGCATTGAAAATCTGCATGTCGAATTCGTCCGACGCGCTGGCCGCGAAGAGCCGAACGTAGTTCACCGTCCCACCACCGAACCCCGCAATTGGCAAATCCGACGGCATGCCAACCAGCACACGCCGATCGACCCATGACGGCGTGTATTCGCCTCTGCGATCGATGCGATGCTCGATGCGGCCGTAGACAGGGACCAGGCAAGCTTCCTCGGGCCGCGTGATCAGCCAGGGCGAGCGCTCGCGCTGCCAGCTGTCGGGCCGCTCGATCTGGTAACCCTCGCGGATTTCCTGGCGGAACAATCCGAACTCGTAGTTGATGCCGTAGGCGTAGCCTGGCATGTCCATCGTCGCCAGCGAATCAAGGAAGCAGGCGGCGAGCCGCCCGAGGCCGCCGTTGCCGAGCGCGGCGTCGGGTTCCTCGTCGAACAGCACGCGCAGATCGACGCCCGCGTCGGCCAGGAAATCGCGGCACTCGTCGATGATGCCGAGATTAAACAGATTGTTCTCGAGCGAGCGCCCGATCAGGAATTCGAGGGACAGGTAGTAGAGTTTCTTTGCATTGACACGATCGAAGCGCGCGCGGGTCGCGAGCATCTTCTCGACCAGCATGTCGCGCACCACCAGCGCCGTCGCCTGGTACCAGTCGTGGCCCGTTAGTTGCTGGCGGCGCTTCGCCAGCGTGAAACGCACGTGATGGTCGATGAGGGATTTGAAGAGGTTGCGGTTGGAATCCGAAATCGGAGGAACAGCCATCCTTAATTCAATCCTGCCAGAAACGCACGCGGCCGCGCAGCGCGTGATCCGAACTCCGCAAAGTCAGCGTGCCGCTTCGTCGCGCGTTGAAGGCTGAGAGTCCATCGATCTCTCCCTCTCCGCTTACTTCTGCTAATCTGCCCCGGATAGGCGTCGTTTTCCAGCCAGCGCGCTGCGATTTATCCACGATCGTCGCTAACAGTTTCGCCGAGCTATCGCCAACGGGGTTGGTAAAATTGACGCATCGCAGAGATTGAGGCGTGGGCACAAATCGGCGCGCGCGATACAGTCGATGGCATGAAATCGTTGCGTGAAGTTTTGACCGACGCTCGGCGCCGCCAGATCGCGGTCGGGCATTTCAATTTCTCCGATGAGACTGCTCTCAACGCCGTGGTCGAAGCGGCGCGCGACTTGAAGCTGCCGGTGATGGTGGGCGTATCGGAGGGCGAACGCGAGTTCGTCGGCGTGCGCGAAGCGGCTGCCTTGGTCAAACTCAAGCGCGAGGAGTCCGAGCTGCCGCTTTTTCTCAACGCCGATCACACGCACTCGCTCGCCAAGGCTGAAGAAGCGGCCCGCGCGGGCTTCGACGAAGTGATCTTCGACGGCTCAGCGTTGCCCTTCGATAAGAACGTGGCGGAGACCAAGCGCGCGGTCGAGGCGATGAAATCGATCAATCCCGCCATCCTTGTCGAGGGCGAAATCGGTTACATCGGCTCGGCTTCTGCCGTGCTCGAAAAGAAACCTGAGAATATGAGCGCGCTCACCACCGCCGCGGAAGCGAAGCAGTTTGTCGATGCGACCAAGGTCGACGTCCTGGCGCCCGCGGTCGGCAACATGCACGGGATGCTGGAGAGCATGGTGAGCGGCGAGGCGCACAAGCGTCTCAATATCGAGCGCATCGGGGAGCTTGAGAAAGCGACCGGCGCCTTCATGACGCTGCACGGTGGCTCCGGCACGGCCGACGAGGACTTCCAGCGCGCCATCAAAGCCGGGATGACGATCGTTCACGTCAACACCGAAATCCGTATCGCGTGGCGCCGCGGCATCGAGGCGGCCCTGAAGAGCAACCCCAACGAGGTTGCGCCCTACAAGATCCTTCCGGCCGCTCTCGAGGCGATCAAAAAAGTCGTCCTTGCGCGGCTCAAACTCTTCAGCTTCATATCGTGATCGATGCGCGCCTCCGCAGTCGAAGTTGATCAGGTTGCGATCGATGCGGCTTCGGGGAGGAAGCTTTCGCGCGAATTTTACGCGCGACCTGTCCTGACAGTCGCGCGCGAATGTATCGGCAAAATTCTCGTGCATCGCACTGCCCAAGGCGATGCCGCCGGCCGCATCGTCGAGTGCGAGGCATATCGCGGGCCGCTCGATCTCGCCGCGCATTCCTCGCGCGGACTCACACGCCGCACGGCCGCGATGTTCGGCCCGCCCGGTCACGCCTACATCTACCTGCTCTACGGAAGCAGTTGGGCAATCAACCTCGTCGTCGCCGCCGAGGGCGAACCACATGCGGTGCTGCTCCGGGCGCTCGAGCCAGTGCGTGGCATCGAGCTGATGGCGCAGCGTCGTGGCAGAGCGGTTAACTCTCGCCATCTCACCAACGGCCCCGGCAAGCTGACCCAGGCGCTGGCAATCACTGGCGATGATTACGGCCGCGATCTCGTGGGCGACATACTCTTTCTCGAAGATGCGCTGCCTGTGAGGCGAATCGGCCGCTCGCCGCGAATCAATGTCGACTATGCGGGCGTGTGGGCGGAGCGACCGTGGCGTTTCTATGAACGCAGCAATCGTTACGTCTCGGTTGCGCCGCGCGACTAGCTTCCCTAGCTTTCCCCCCGAAGTGCGCCGCGCCGAAGCTTACCGGTCGCCGTGCGCGGCAGCTCAGTGCGAAATTCAATCCAGCGTGGACACTTGTAATGCGCGAGTCGCTCGCGCACGAACAGCTTCAACGCGGCGGCAAATTCCTCGCGCGCATCGGCGGCATCGCGAGGAACGACGAAGGCGCGCGGCTTGATCAGCGAATCCGCATCGGCCGCGCCGACAACCGCCGCATCGAGCACGCCCGGATGCTCGAGCAGCGCGGCTTCGACTTCCAGCGGCGAAAGCCAAATTCCGCCGACCTTGAGCATGTCGTCGGCGCGGCCCGCGTAGTGATAGAAGCCGTCCGCATCGCGCGAGTACTTGTCGCCGGTGCGGAGCCAGCCATCGACGAAGGTGCGCGCGGTCGCCTGCGGCGCGTTCCAGTAACCAGCCGCGATCGATTCGCCTCGAACCCAAAGATCGCCGACCTCGTCAACGCCGGTCTCTCCCCCATCCTCCGATCGAATCGCGACTTGGTAGCCGCCGACTGGCATCCCGGACGAACCTTTACGAACCGCTCCGGGCCGATTCGAAATGAAGATGTGCAACGCCTCCGTCGAGCCGATGCCGTCGAGGATTTCAACGCCGAATCGAGCGCGCCACTTGTCGGCGATCGCCGCCGGCAAGGCTTCGCCAGCCGAGGCACAGATGCGCAATCGCGATGATAGCGGAGCGTCGTCATTCTCGAGATACGCGAGGACCGAGGCGAACAGCGTCGGCACGCCGAAGAAGATCGTTGGTTGATGCCTGCGCATCGAGCGCACCACCGATTCTGCCGTCGCGCGCTCGGGCATCAGTATCGACGCAGCACCTGCATGCAGCGGGAACGTGCCCGAGTTGCCAAGTCCGTAAGCAAAAAACATCTTCGACGCGGAGAAGACCCGATCCTCCTCGTTGATTCCGAGCACGCCCTCGCCATAGTTAAGGGCCGCGTGAAGCAAATCGCCATGCCGATGCATCACGCCTTTCGGCTGGCCGGTAGTTCCCGACGAATACAGCCAAAAGCCGACATCGCCGGCGCGCGTCGGCGCGGGGTCGATCGTCGAAATGCTCTGCTCGACGAAATCATCCAGAGAGAGCCAACCGCGAGCGATCGCAATCGAAGATCCTTCGCTGACGATCACGCTTCGAATCGAGTGATTGCCGGAGAGAACGGATTGCCAAGCCGCCACAACCGCCGACGAAATAGCAATCGTAGTCGGTTCACCATCACGCACGATCGCCTCGTAGTCAGCCGCGGCCAGATAAGTATTGATCGGCACAGGAATCGCACCGATTTTGAGCGCGCCGAAGAACAGCGCGGGAAAATTGATCGAGTCAACCAGACACAAGATGACTCGATCGTCGATACCGACGCCGCATTCTTTGAGCACCGCCGCAGCGCGGTCGACGCGGCGCGCGAGATCCAAGTAGGTATGCGGTCCGCGGTCATCGATGAAAGCGATCCGATCGCGATCAGCTTCGTCAAGGTGCCGATCAACGAAATACGAGGCCGCGTTGAATCGCTCAGCGGAAGCGATTGTTCTGAGTTTGCTCGACTTCATAGCCATCATCTGTCGCTCGTGCTATAGGCAAGATAATGCATATTGTTGAGCGAGGGGCAATCGATGGCCGCCAGCCGTAAACTCGCCGGCGACGAGATCGAAAGCACGCCGCTTTCCCGCCCCGAGTACCTGCGGCTCCTCGGCGCGCGCGTGCGCGACGCCCGTGCACGTCACGGCATGACGCGTAAGATGCTGGCGCACGACTCGGGAATCTCCGAGCGCTACCTGGCCGAGCTTGAATCCGGCCGGGGCAATTTTTCGATCATCTTGCTGCGCCGCCTGGCTGACGCGATCGACGTAGCGCTCGCCGAGCTGGTCGCTGAGCAGCCGCCTCCCTCAGTTGAATACGTTCTGCTTGCCGAACGGCTTCGCCGGCTCGACGCGAGCGAGCTCGAGGCGGCAAACGAGATTCTCACGCGGCGCTTCGGCGATCTGAGTATGCGGAGGGATCGAATCGCCCTGATAGGCCTTCGCGGGGCAGGCAAAAGCACGCTGGGGGCACCCCTCGCGGAACATCTCGGATGGGAATTCGTCGAACTGAGCCGCGAGATCGAACGCGAAGCCGGCGTCGCGCTTGACGAGATATTCGACCTCTGGGGGCAAGCCGCTTATCGCCGCTACGAGCGTCGCGCGCTCGAGCGTCTGCTGCGATCGCGCACGCGAATCGTGATCGCGAGCGCCGGCGGTATCGTCTCCGAGCCCTCCACGTTTCAACGCCTGCTCGAGTCTTGCTGGACGGTCTGGCTCAAAGCTTCGCCCCGCGAACATTGGGATCGCGTGATCGGCCAGGGCGACCTTCGCGTGCGCGAGGGAACCGGCGACGAACAAGCTCTGGTCGACATGCGCCGCATTCTCGCGCAGCGCGATGAACGCTACGGCAAGGCCGACGCGCGCATCGTAACGAGCGGCAAAACGGTTCGGCAGGCACTGAAGGAATTGATCGCCAGGGTCGAAGCGCGACCTTAAGAGGCAGGTCTGGATGCACAAAATAATGTTTGCGAAAGGGAACCTACATGCATTATAAAGCATGCAAAATCGACGGGATAATTCTCGAATGATTGACTTTGGCACAGAGCCTGGCCGCTACCGCCACTGGAAACTCAACATCGATGGCGCCATCGCCGAACTCGTGCTCGAAGTCGACGAGAGCGGCGGATTATTCCCCGGTTACGAGCTGAAACTCAACTCGTACGACCTCGGCGTCGATATCGAACTCTACGACGCGGTTCAGCGGCTCCGCTTCGAGCATCCCGAGGTCGCTTGCGTGATCGTTCGCTCCGGCCGCGAGCGCGTTTTTTCCGCCGGCGCCAACATAAGGATGCTCGCGCAATCGAGCCACGGCCTGAAGGTCAACTTCTGCAAGTTCACCAACGAGACCCGCAACGCGATCGAAGACGCAACGCTCAACTCGGGCCAGCGCTACATCGCCGCCATCAACGGCGCATGCGCGGGAGGCGGCTACGAGCTGGCGCTCGCCACCGACTACCTGATCATGGCTGATGATGGCGCGACCGCCGTTTCGTTGCCCGAGGTTCCGCTCCTCGCCGTTCTGCCAGGCACTGGCGGGCTCACGCGGCTGGTTGACAAACGGGGAGTGCGCCGCGATCGCGCGGACTTCTTCTGCACTACCGAGGAGGGAATCAAGGGCGGACGCGCCGTCGAATGGAAGCTGGTCGATGAAGCGGTGCCGCGCACGCAACTATTGCAAGCGGCGCGCAAGCTGGCTCGCGAGTCAGCTGCTCGCGCCGCAGAGGGTAGAAATGTGCGCGGTATCGAGCTCTCGCCCCTCGAGCGAACGATCGAGGATACCCGTGTCGTTTACTCTCAGCTCAGGATAGATCTCGATCGTGACCTCGCCGCTGCGACTCTGACTTTGCACGGTCCCGACCGCTCGCCACCCGACGACGCCGCCGGCGCCCGCGCTCTCGGCGACCGCTTCTGGCCGCTCGCGATCGCGCGCGAACTCGACGACGCGATCCTGCATCTCCGCTTCAACGAGGATTCGATTCGGACCTGGATCTTCCGCACCGTGGGCGATTTGCGCGCGGCCGCAGCCTGCGATCGATTCCTTGTGCAGAACTCCAGCGACTGGCTGGTCCGCGAAACAACGCT
>JASHPB010000017.1 GCA_030038355.1 Candidatus Binataceae bacterium | reverse complement strand
TCGAGAGGCGGAAGGAAAGTTCGGGCTGGAAAATCGACGTGCCGCGCGCGACGAATTCTTTCAGTAGATCGTTCTGCGTGGTGCCGCGAAGCTCGCTCCATGGCACGCCGTGCTTCTCAGCGACAACGAGGTAGAGCGCGAGAACGAACGGCGCCGTCGCGTTGATTGTCATCGAGGTGTTGATCGAGCCGAGCGAGATACCCTCGAACAGGCGCTCCATGTCCTGCCAGTGGCAAATCGAGACTCCCGCGCCGCCGACCTCGCCGCGCGCGACCGCAGCGTCTGGGTCATAGCCGTTCTGTGTCGGCAGGTCGAAGGCGATCGAGAGCCCGCGCTGCCCCGCCTTGAGGTTGGCGTGGAAGCGCGCGTTGGCCTGGCGCGCGTCGCCAAAGCCGGCGTAGGTGCGGATGATCCAGGGCTCGCGCGGTTTCTTTACCGCCGTCGAGGGCTTGGGCTGGGCGTCGCTCATGCGATGTCTCCGGGTTGTCGCTTAAGCGTAATTCCGCGCGGGCGACGTTTCCAGTCGTCGTTCAGGAGCGAGCTGATACGCGGCGGCTGCGCGCTCGCTCGGCCGGCGCCATCAGATCCGCGGCGAGGCGATCGATGAGCGCCGCACCAGAGAGGCCCGCGTGTTCGTTGGTCTCGATAACTTCAGCCCGGGTCTCGCCGCGCACGCGCGCAAGCGCCGCGCGTACATCGCTGGCGCGATGGAGCCCTGCGCGTGCGATCTCGCCAAGATGGGCGACTTGCTTCTGGTCGAGATGCGGCGCCCGTCGGCGCATCATGGCCACCACGTCAGCCTCGCGGTAGTTAAGCGTGTTAACCCGATTAAAGAAAATTGCAGCCGGCGCAAGGTCGAGACCCGAGAGATCCCTTTCGGTCTCGATCGTTTCGGCTACCGCGAGACTGTCCGCCGTCGTGACTTGGACGATCGCACATCGCGAGCGGTCCGCGAGCAGCGCGGATATGTTGCGCGATTCCTTGCCGACGATACTCTCGCCGAAGGTTGCGCGCGCCGCGCGCGGCATCCTGAGCAGGCTGAGCGCCTGTCCGCTGGCGGGCGCGTCGACGATGATCGTGTCCCAGCGCTCGCTGTCAGCGCGATTACGATCAGCTTCATAGTAAACCTTGCCGAGCGCCATCAGCTCGCGAAGGCCCGGCGCCGCCTGCACAAAAAATTGGTAGAGCCGGCTCGAGAATACGGTCTTCAGTAGCAGCCGGCTCGGCACCACGAGACGCAGGTATTGCTCGAGCGAGTGCCGCCCGTCGAGCGTCATCAGGTACATCCCGGGCGCCGCTGCGGCAGCTTGGTAGCAGGAGGGGAGGCCGTAAATCGACGCGATCGGCGCGCGCGAGTCGCATTCCATCACCAGCGTGCGCCATCCGTTGCGCGTCGCAGCCTTGGCGAGCGCAGCGCTCAGCGTAGATTTACCGACGCCGCCTTTGCCGAGAACGATCACGACCCGGCGCGCGAGCAATTCGTTGATCATGTCGATGACGCGCTCGGGCGCTGTCGATCTTACCAGCGCAGCAGATTAGCGCCCCAGGTCAGGCCGCCGCCGCACGCATTCAGCATCACGAGGTCGTTGTCATGGATGCGGCCTTGCTCCAGCGCCTCGTCGAGCGCGATCGGAACAGAGGCCGCGGAAGTATTACCGTAGCGATCAATATTGGTGAAGACCTTCTCCTGCGAGATTCCGAGGCGCTCGGCGACCGCATTCAGGATTCGCATGTTGGCCTGGTGCGGTACGACGAGGTCGACCTCCGCGATGTCGATGCCGACCTTTTCAGCCGCCTGCCTGGTGACGTCGGCGATACTCTTGACCGCGATCTTGAAAAGCTCGGGGCCCTTCATCTGGATCGAGTCTGCGGGGTCGCGCCGCAGTTCAGAGTCGACCGTGCTCCGGATTCCGGTCGAGCGCACGGCGAGCAGGTTCCAGTACTGCCCCGCGGAGCGGAGAACGCTCGTGAGCACGCCGCGCGGGCCCGGCTCGCTCACCATCAGGGCCGCGCCGGCGCCGTCGCCGAAAAGCACGGCGGTGCGACGGTCGCTCCAATCGACCATCGTCGAAAGCGCGTCGGTGCCGATTGTCAGAACGCGCTTGAAATCGCCCGCGCGCATCATCGAATCTGCGACGCTGAGTGCGTAGACGAATCCCGAGCAGGCGGCGGCCACGTCAAAGGCTGGGATGGTGTCAATGCCGAGCCGGCTTTGCACCTGGCAAGCGAACGACGGGAATCCGTATTCCGATGAGACAGTGCCGACCACGATTGCCTCGAGGTCGGCAGCTTTCATGCCGGCGCGTTCGAGCGCGATCTTCGAGGCCTCCGCCGTGATGTCCGCAAGCGACTCACCCTGACGCATCGCGTAGCGCTGGCGGATGCCAGTGCGGCTGCTTATCCATTCATCGGACGTGTCCATGTAGCGCTCGAGGTCTTTATTGGAGACAAGAGTGCGAGGGAGCGCACGTCCAGTGGCAACAATTCTGGAACCCATGTTGGCCTGCTGCTCGCTTAGTTGGCGGCGCGAAATGCGAGCGTCGTGTTAGTGCCGCCAAAGCCGAACGAGTTGTTGAGTGCAATCCGGATCGGCGCGCGGCGCGCCTGGTTCGGAACGTAGTCGAGATCGCATTCGGGGTCGGGGACTTCCTGGTTGATGGTCGGCGGAATGATGCCGTTCTTCACTGCGAGCGCGGTGAACACCGACTCAATTGCACCGGCTGCGCCGAGAGTATGACCGGTCATCGATTTGGTGGAACTCACCGCGACCTTGAGCGCACGTTCACCGAACACTCGCTTGATCGCTTTGGTCTCGGCGATGTCGCCCTGTTCGGTAGAAGTGCCGTGAGCGTTGATGTAGTCGACCTGGTTGGGGTCGAGGTCACCGTCCTCGAGGCACATCATCATGCAGTTGGCGGTGAAGCGGCCCTCGGGCGATGGCGCCGTGATGTGGTGCGCGTCGCTATTGGCCGCATAGCCGCAGATTTCCGCGATGATGTTCGCGCCGCGTGCGATCGCGGATTCGCGATCCTCGAGAATCAGCGCCGCGGAGCCCTCTGCGATGACGAAGCCGTCGCGCTCCTTATCAAAGGGGCGGCTCGCCTTCTTTGGCGCATCGTTACGCGTCGAGAGCGCGCGCATCGCGGCGAATCCTCCCACACCAAGAGGCGTGAGAGCGGCTTCCGAACCGCCAGTGATGGCGGCGTCGATAAATCCGAGCCGAATCATGCGGTAGGCCTCGCCAATGGCGTGGCTTCCCGATGCGCAGGCGCTAGTGGTGGTGAAGCTAACGCCGCGCGCGCCGTATTTGATCGAAATCTGCCCGGGCGCCAGGTTGCCGATGAGCTTCGGGATGAAGAACGGCGTGAGGCGATGTAATCCGCTCGTCATCAGGATCTTGTGCGATTCCTCGATCGTCGAGAGCCCGCCGATTCCGACACCGACCAGAACGGCAACGCGGTCGGCGTTATCTTCGGTGATCTTGAGTCCCGACTCGCGCATCGCCTGCTCGGTCGCGGCGAGCGAATACTGGATGAACAGGTCCATCTTCTTGATGTCCCGCTTTTCGATCCAGTCTTCGGCATTGAAGTCTGCCACCTCGCCGCCGAACTTGACCGGGAACTGTGCTGTGTCGAAGCGGGTGAGAGGGCGGATACCGGAGTGACCCGCGACCAGAGCCTCCCAGTTCTTGTCGACACCGGTGCCAAGTGGGGTCACCAGGCCCGTGCCAGTAATCACCACCCTGCGATCCAGAATCTTTCTCATCTGAACCCATCGTCCTCCGTGGGCGATAACCCTCATCATCTATCAAAAGCGGGCCGCGGTCGAGATTGGCCGTTACATCCCGGCCTGATTCCTACGCGTTGATGATTGAACCTTGAATCAAACCGGAAACAAGTGAAACAATCCACACGTGCCGACGACCGTTTCCGCAGACGATCCCTTCGTCAGGTTGGCGCAAAACCTTGGCGAACTCGAGGTTGTAATCGGTGAGCGCGCACGACCCGCCGTCGCCGAGGTGCGCGCCCAACTTGATCAAGCGATTGGATGCCGCGGGCGTGGTGATATCGCCGGTTCGCTCGCCGCGATTCGTGCAGCGATGGAGCGTTTAGCCACACTTGGAAGCTCGCTCGATTCTGAAGAAGGCGCGATGATGCGGTTTATCGCGGAGCGCTTTTCACAAGCACTCGGCAAGGACGCCCGCGGCGAAGCAAAAGGTATCGTTAACCTGATACGGCAAAAGGCGGGCGATAATAGCAAAGACGGCGACGACTGGTAGTCGGGCGGCGGCAAGGTTCAGCGAGCAGCGCACATTACGCGAGAAATTTCGTCGTTCGTGAATCCGAAACGGATGCTCGAGCATCTAAACGCGCAAAATTCGCGGTTGAAGACCGCGTTAACATCGAGGCTGGAAATCCGTGGCGACTGCAACCAAGATCAATATCAAGTCCGACCTCCCTCAACAGTGCATCAATTCGATCCGCGTCATCACTATCGACGCCGTGCAGAAAGCGAATTCGGGACATCCTGGGATGCCGATGGGAATGGCGCCGACGGGCTACCTTCTCTACACGAAATACATGCGCCACAACCCGCAGAATCCGAAATGGTTCGGGCGCGATCGTTTCGTGCTGTCATGCGGACACGGCTCGATGTTCTTGTACTCACTGCTTTATCTGTGTGGCTATGATCTGTCGCTTGATGAGATAAAGCGGTTCCGTCAGCTCGGCAGCAAAACGCCCGGGCATCCGGAAAACTATCTGACGCCGGGAGTCGAGACGACCACCGGTCCACTCGGCCAGGGAATCTCGAACGCAGTCGGGATGGCGATCGCCGCCAAGCATATCGAGGCGCGCTTCGAGCGCGACAACTCGGGCCTCTTCAGCCATCACATCTTCGGAATCTGCAGCGACGGCGACTTGATGGAAGGTATCTCTCATGAAGCCTCGTCGATCGCGGGCCATGTCGGCCTCGGGAACCTCATCTTCTTCTATGATGACAACCACGTCACGATCGACGGCCACACCGAGCTGAGCTTCTCCGAAGATATCGTGCGGCGTTTCGATGCGTACGGCTGGCATACGGAGGTTGTTAACGATGCCAACGACCTCAACGCGCTATCGGCGGCGCTTGATCGCGGTATCGCGGAGAAAAATCGGCCGACCCTTATCCGCTGCCGCTCGATCATCGGCTACGGCAGTCCCAATCGGCAGGGCACGTCGAAGATTCACAGTAACCCTCTAGGCCCCGAGGAGCTCAAGCTCACCAAGGAATTCTTCGGATGGCCGCTGGAGCCCGCATTCTACGTCCCCGACGAAGCGCTCGCGTACTTCAGGCAATCGGTGGAGCGCGGGGCGGAGGCCGAGAAAGACTGGAACGCGCGCTTTGAGAAGTACGCTTCGAAATATCCAGCCGAAGCGGCCGAGTTTCGGCGGGTGCTCGCTGGCGAGTTGCCGGACGGATGGGATTCGGAGCTTCCGGTGTTTACGCCCAACGATTCGTTGGCCACACGTCAATCTGCATCCAAGGCTGAAGCGGCGATTACCAAGAAGGTCTGGAACCTCTTCGGTGGTTCGGCCGATCTCAACGAATCGACCTTTACCGATGTCGAGGGCGGTGGCGATGTCGAGCGCGGCAACTATGGCGCCCGCAACCTGCATTTCGGAATCCGCGAGCACGGCATGAGCGGAATCCTCAACGGGATGGCGCTCCACGGCGGCATCATTCCGTACGGCTCGAGCTTCATGGTCTTCACAGACTACGCGCGGCCCTCGATTAGGCTGGCGGCGATCATGGAACTGCACGTGGTCTTCGTCTTTACGCACGATTCGATTGGCGTGGGCGAGGACGGTCCCACACACGAGCCGATCGAGCACCTCGCGGCACTTCGTGCGATCCCGAATCTGACCGTGATTCGCCCCGGTGACGCCAACGAATCGGTCGAAGCCTGGCGGGTCATCATGAAGCACAAAGGCGGGCCCATCCTGCTCGCACTCTCGCGCCAGAAAGTCCCGACACTCGATCGGAGCGCGATGGCGCCCGCGAGCGAGCTGCGCCACGGCGGCTACGTGTTGACGGAGACCAAGGGCAAGGCGCCGGAGATCATCTTGATCGGCACCGGTTCGGAGCTGTCGCTCGTGGTCGATGCTAAAGCGGAGCTCGAGAAGCAGGGTCGCGCTGTGCGCGTGGTCAGCATGCCCTGCATGGAGCTGTTCGAGGCCGAGGATCCGAGCTACCGCGACGCGGTTCTGCCGCCAGCGATCACGCGCCGGCTCGCGGTCGAAGCCGCGGTGCCTATGTCCTGGTATCGGTGGGTCGGGCCGAGCGGCGACATCATGGGAATGACGACTTACGGAATGTCGGCGCCGTCGGCCGATGTGATGAAGCATTTCGGATTTAGGGTCGACAATGTCGTAAAGCGTGCGCTCAAGTTGCTCGAGCGCTAGGCTGGTTCGCGACTTAAAAGGGGTGGTCCGGCAGCAAATGCCGGAAAATATCTGCCTACCAGGCGGGGCAGGCGTTCACGGTCCTTGGAGTATAAGTTATGGACAAGAACGCGATTGCGTTTCGGCAGACAAGCCCGCACCTTCTCCGACCGGATGAAGACCTGCTGAGGGCACGACCCGAGGCCAAGGTGCTTCCGGCCGCGTCTTGGGTTACGGACACCAGGTTGACGGAGCACGAAACGCCGAGTTTCGACCCGCTCGAAAACTCGCCGGGATGGTTGAGCACACCAGCGCTGTTGTTGGCGCAGGTGCCGCAGCTCGAAGCGCTCGGCAGTGAAATCCTCAACGCCAATTTCCGTGACATCGTGATGCTGGGTGAGCCCGATGCCGCACTGATTGCAATGGTGCTCGCGAGCGCTTTTCCGCCGGCTGCCGCCTGGCCCAGGTTCCGTGTGCTGGCGACCGCGATGCCCGAGCGCATCAAGGCACTCGAGCGCAATCTCGATATCAAGCGCACCCTCTTCATCGTGGCCTGCCAAACGCATTTGACGGTCGAGACCGCAGCACTACTCGATTTATTTTTCGATCGGGTTAAGGCGCGGGCCGCAACTCCGCCTGGAATGAGCTTCGTAGCGATCGCAAATGCGGGCTCACCGCTCGAGGAAACTGCGCGGCGCGAGAAGTTCCGCCGCGTATTCGTTAACTCAGGGACTGCTCGCGACTTTTGTTCTCCATTTTCGTATTTTGGCCTGGTGCCGGCCGCGCTGCTCGGGATGGACCTCGGCGCGCTGCTCGAACGTGCCGTGGCGTCGCTGCACGAAGGCGCCGACGAGAGGCCGATTTGCCGCAACTCGGGCGTGCGACTTGGCGCCGCGCTCGCCGCACTCAAGCGCGCGGGACGCGACAAGATCCACTTCGTTTTGTCGTCGCAAATCGCCGGGCTTGGAGTTTGGCTGTCGAGATTGATTGCAAACTCCGGTGCCGGGATCCTGCCGATCGTTGATGAGCCGCCGATCGCAGTCGAGCGATACGGTGATGATCGGGCCTTCGTTTCCATCCGATACAAAGACTCCGCCGATGGCGCGTTCGAAGAAATGATCGAGGCGGTCAAGCGCGGCGGTCATCCAATGATCGAGATCGCACTGGCTGACAAGCTCGACCTGGGCGCGGAGTTTTTGCGCTGGGAGGTTGCGGCCGCGACGCTGGCTCTGGCGCTCGGCATCAAGCCACGCAAAGGAAGTGATGAAGGTGGGCCGGCGAAGCTGTCGGCGCACGATGAAATCGAGAGTGGCACACGCGGCGCGGAGCTGCTCGCTGCAGAAGGGGAACTTTCTCTCTTCAGTGGCCAACGTGTGTGCGCCGATCTCGGCGAGCGCGCGTCGGTGGCCGACGCGATGCGCTCGTTCTTCGACCTATCCGAGCCGCATGGATATCTCGTGATCTCCGCCTATGTGGCACCGAGCCCAGCCGTCGATCGCGAGATCGCTGCCCTGCGCCGCGCCATCGCTGGGCGGCGCGGAATCGCCACGGTCGTCAGCTACGAGTCGATGATCAAACGGGATGCCTCGCAGGAACTGCCCAGAGCCGAGCGCGGTATGTTCCTCCAAGTCACGCAGGATTATCGCGACGCCGTGTCGATTCCGGGAAAGGAATATGATTTCGCCACGCTCGACATCGCGGGCCAGCGCGCTGAGTTCGAAGCCCTGGACGGAAGCGGCTGCCGCGTGATGAGGATTCACCTTGGCGGCGGGGATCCGATTGGAGCGCTCACGAAGCTGCGTCAACTCCTGGTTGCCGCATTGTCCCGCTAAGGCATCTGGCGAATCCCTCGCGGCCTTGGCTAACCTAGAGACGGAGGCCGATTCCGAGGATGCCTGAGCCGAAAATAGTCGTCGTCAATGACGCCGCGGATCTGTTTATCCATGCGGCCGAGGAAATTGCTCACGTTGCAGGCGAAGCGATTTGCACGCACGGTGAATTCACTTTCTGCCTCTCGGGCGGATCGACTCCAGCGTCGACCTATGAATTGCTCGCGACACGCTTTCTCGGCAGCATCGATTGGAAGGAAGTCCGCTTCTACTGGGGCGACGAGCGATGCGTTCCACCCGACCATTCCGAGAGCAATTACGCGATGGCGAATCGGACGATGCTGAGTAAGCTTCCCGTTAAACCTGAGCAAGTCTTTCGCATGCGCGGCGAGCTTCCGCCGGAAGAGGGCGCGCTCGACTACGAGAAACAGCTCAAGCAATCTTTCAGCCTCAGCGCCGGCGAATTTCCAAGGCTGGATCTCATCCTGCTTGGCCTCGGCGACAATCGGCATACGGCGTCGCTCTTTCCCGGCAATCCCGCGATTCACGAGGCGCGGCGCAGCGTGGTCGCGGTCAACGTCGACGCCGAGCCGCGAAATCGCCTGTCATTTACGCCGCCGGTCATCAATCGGGCGGAGCGCGTGATGTTTCTCGCCGCGGGCGAAAAAAAGGCCGAGGCGGTGCGCGACATTATCGAGGGCCCGCGCGATCCCGATCGGTTGCCGGCGCAGATCGTAGCGCCCAGCGATGGCCAGCTGATGTGGTTCCTCGATCGCGCCGCGGCTAGCCTTCTGAAGCGGCATTGATCTTGACAAATTCTGCGGTCGCTCGATTTCGTCCGCGGCGCGGGTCAGAATAGTATCTCCATGCTTCGGTTCGCCTTTCGCCACTTGACCGCGATTCTGATCATCGTCGTGGTCGGGGCGTGGGCTATCTTCTACCTGCCGACGACGCCAGCCTGGACCGTTATGCAATTGAAGCGGGCGATCGACGCCCGCGACGGTGATGGCGCGGCAAATTACGTCGATTTCAATGGCGTGGTCAAAAGCGCGGGCACCCAGATGCTGAAGGAGAAGGCCAACGATCCTCTCAGCGCGATGCTCGGCACCGCGGCGCTCAGCATGTTCGGCGCGACGATCGCCAACATCGCGAAATCGTGGGCAGTGCAGGAAGTAAACGACGGCAAAAAGGATGTGCAGATGCCGGCCGCCGCGGTCGCGGGCGCAATCGTGCTGATGCATCGCGACGGCGGGGCGGCCTTTACCCGCTGGACCGATCCGAAGGGCCAGGTCTACGAAGTGCACCTGAGGCGCGACGCGGACGGTGTCTGGCGGATCTCGGAGGTTGAGAACGTCGCTCAATTGCTGCAGAAGCTGCAACAGCACGAAGAACATCAGTTCAACACGCCTTGAGGTGGCCGCGATTATTGCGCTCTGATTTCAAGGAGTTTTTGACCCTCGTTTACTAGTCGCCGTTTGACAGCTACACTTAGATTGGTGCGGACGGACCGTTTCGGCTCGCCCGCGCTTTGGTATCCAGCTCACGATGCGCCGTCAGGACATTAGAAATCTCGCCATCGTCGCCCACGTCGACCACGGCAAAACTACGCTGGTCGACGCCATGCTTCGCCAGTCGGGCGTCTTTCGCGCCAACGAGCAGGTGGTCGACCGCGTGATGGACTCCAACGCGCTGGAGCGCGAACGCGGTATCACGATCCTGGCCAAGAACACGTCGATCCGGTGGGGCGACACCCGGATCAATATCGTCGACACCCCCGGACACTCGGACTTCGGCGGCGAAGTCGAGCGCACGCTCTCGATGGTCGACGGAATCCTGCTGCTGGTGGACGCTTGCGAGGGTCCTCTTCCTCAGACCCGATTCGTCTTGAAGAAAGCGCTCGAATCGCATCTCGCCGCCGTGGTGTGCATCAACAAGATCGATCGTTCCGATGCGCGCCCGGCTGAAGTGCTGGATGAAATCTACGACTTGTTCATCGATCTCGGCGCCGACAATGAGCTGCTCGATTTTCCCGTGCTCTACACCGTCAGTCGCGCAGGCACCGCCGCGCATAAGCTGGACCGGCCTGATACGGACCTGAATCCGCTCTTCGAAACGATCATTGAGCATCTGCCCGGTCCTGAAGTTGATCCCAGCGCAGGGCTTCAGTTCCAGGTCAACAATATCGACTACGATGACTACGTTGGCCGTCTCGCGATCGGTCGAATCGTCTCTGGAACGATCACGCCAAACCTGAACTATTCGCTATGCCGCCGCGACGGCAAGGTCGCGCCCTGCAAGGTCGCTCATGTTTACGGATGGCAGGGGCTGAAACGCGTCGAGCTCGAATCGGCGCGCGCGGGCGAGATCGTTGTGGTGGCGGGAATCGAAGATGTCGCGATCGGCGAAACAATCTCCGACCTGGAAAATCCTCGCCCGCTGCCGCCGATCAGAATCGATGAGCCCACCGTTGCCATGACCTTCTCGGTCAACAACGCGCCATGGGCCGGGCGCGAGGGCGACTTCGTGACTTCGCGAAAGCTCGGAGAGCGAATCGAGTTTGAGGCGCGGCGCAACGTCAGCACCCGCGTCGAGCAGCTCACGCCGGATTCGTGGCGCGTGATGGGACGCGGCGAGCTCCAGCTCGCGGTGATTATCGAGACGATGCGGCGCGAAGGCTACGAGCTGCAGGTCTCCAAGCCGACCGTGATCACTCGCCAGGTCGATGGCCAGGTCGCGGAACCGATGGAGCTGCTCGTGATCGACATCCCCGAGGAATCGATCGGCGTGGTCACGCAGATGTTGTCGACGCGCAAAGGCAAGATGCGCACGATGGTCACGCACGCGGGCGGCCGTGTTCGCCTCGAGTACGATATCCCTGCGCGCGGCCTGATTGGATTTCGCGGCCGCTTCCTCGAGCAGACGCGCGGCAACGGCCTGATGCACACGCTCTTCAACGGCTACGGTCCGTGGGCCGGCACGATTCGCTCGCGCGCCAACGGCGCGATGGTCTCCGACCGCGAGGGCGTTGCCACGCCGTACGCGATTTTTCATCTCCAGGAGCGCGGCATATTTTTTATCAATCCCGGCGAGCCGGTGTACGAAGGGATGATCGTCGGCGAGTATTCGCGCGAGATCAATCTGCCCGTCAACGTATGCCGCGAGAAAAAGCTCACCAACATGCGCGCTGCTGGCCATGACGAGGCCGTTCGTATCACTCCGGCGCGCGCGATGACGCTTGACACAGCGCTCGAGTGGATCGACGAAGAGGAACTGGTTGAGGTGACGCCCAAGTCGGTCCGGATGCGCAACCGCGTGTTGCGCACCGCACTCCGCAACAAGCATAGGATGGGATTCAGCGAGGGACCGCCCACGGAGATGGCCGAGGGCGACTAATCGATTAACGCGCCGGGCCTGTGGACGGGCAACGGGGCAGGAGGGCCTTGCCCGCCGCGGCTATAATGACAAGACTTGTCCGGATCGCGATTGCTGTTCTGCTCCTGTCAGCGGTCCTAATTGGCGCCGCGATAACCGCACTTACAGTTTACCAGCAAGAAGTAATCAACTTCGTGCTCAGTGCGATTGAGACGCGCACTGGACTCTCGATCGCTCCCGCCTCGGCCCGTTTGCACTTCGGGAACCATCTTGGAGTGTTCTTCAAGGAGGTACAGATCGCGCGAGCCGGCAAGACGATCTCCACCCTCGGCTCACTGCGCGCGATCGTCGGGTACCATACGATTCTGACCTCGAGCGGCCTGCCGCTGGTATCGGTTACGGTCGAGAATCCTCACCTTTTTGTGCCGCGCAACGAGGCTGGCGCACCCGCGCTCGCGCTGCCGCGGCCCGAAGCTGCCGCAGTCGAGCGGATGGTCGATGCGCTGCACTCGCTGTCGCGCATCGCGCGCCGGGCCGAGGTCGTCAACGCCGAACTCGCATATCACGACGGAACCGTTATCTTCGATCACGTCGGCCTGCTTGCCTTTCGCCAACAAACAACTGGGCTCTGGCATTTCGCGTTTGATGCGACGATACGGTTGTCGCCCTATGACGGCGCGCATATTGCCGGACGTATCCGCGCCAACGGCCACGCGCTTGCGTCGTCGACCGAGGTTGCATCCGGACGCCTATGGATGTGGGGGCTGCCGATCACCAATGCGGAATTCGGCGGGTTTACTCTGAGCGGCAACATGCAGGGCAGCGCCACCGTCTCGGTGCACAAGGACGGCGCGCTTATCGGCCAGAGCGACATCGGCGCGCGCGACCTCCAGCTCGGAGGGGCGCGCCTTTCGCAGCCGCTCGATCTCGGCGATTACTCGCTCGAAGGCTCGTTTGACCTGAGTTCTACGGACTACTCGATCAAGGGACTGACGATTCGACGAGTGGGTACTCCGGTGCTGTCGGCGGAGACCATCGTAACCGGGCCGTATAGCGGTAATCCGGAACTCGGCGTGAGCTTCGAGGGGTTGGATCTCCAACTGGCGCGGATGAGGCAGCGGCTCCTCGATATCCGCAATCTTCCGCACCAGGTTGTGGATTGGGCGAAACGAGTTAGTACCGGCGCCGTGCGCGTCGGTCAGGTTCAATTCAACGCGCCGATCGAGACGATCCGAACGTCGCCCAGCGTCGCGATTCGCCAGCACCTGATCGTCAGCGCGACGGTGCAGCAAGCTGGTTTCGCGCTGCCGCCGGATCTTGCGCTGCCACCGGTCTCCGAACTGAGCGCTTCGGTCGACTACTCCAAGGGTATCGTCTCGATCGCGCAGGGCAATGCGAAGCTCGGCCGCACCACGATCCACGACGTTTCAGGCAGCGTCGATTTGAGCAAGGGCTTCAAGAACGCGCCCTACAATCTGAAGGCCTCGGCCGACGCTGACCTCAATGAGCTCTTTCCCGCGATCGTCGTGGCGCTCAAAAGTCAGAACGTTCCGCACTATCACCATCTGAAACAACTCGCGGGCGTGCTCGACCTGGAAGGTCGCATCAAGGGGTCGCTCAGCTCCAAATCGCTAGCGCCGTCCGACTACCAGTTGGCAGTTGGCGCAAACGGTGCCGTATTCTCTATCGAGGGCGCGCCGGGACCGGTGAGGCTTAGCCGCGGCGCGTTAGTGTTCACGCCGGGAACGATCAGGATCCAACGCCTGGTGGCTGCCGCGACCGGCGGCGATGCCAACCTGGACGGTACGATTGTCTATTCGCCGCAACGCCTCGTAGTACGATCGCTCACGCTCGATTTTCATCAGATGCCGTCGGAGTCGTGGCTCGGGCTCGTTGTCGATCCGAGCGACCTCGGCGTGCGCGGCCCGATTGGCGGCAAGCTCGTAATCTCGGGCGATCCAAAAAGCGTGGACTCCTTCTCCGGCAATGGAAAGCTGACACTCGCCAGCGGTCAAATCCAATTCAACTTTCTCCGCTCGCCGCTTTACGTATCAGGTGCGACCTTTGAGCTCCATGGTCACAAGCTGACGGCGTCGATGCCCGCGTCGAGGCTCGAGGGCTCGCCGACAGACTGGCGCATCACGGTGCCTGACGTCGTGAAGCCGACGGTGCGATTGGACGTCAAGTTGCAGCGGCTGGACTTCGAAGTGATGAAGTTCATCCGGATGCCATGGTCGCCTGCGACGCCGCCGGTAAAATTCCCATTGCCTATCAGCGGCTCGATCCAGGCGAGCGCCGCCAACCTCGGCAAGTTCCCGATGAGCAATTTGAGCGGCGATTTCTACCGCGAGCCGAGCGGCGACTGGCGCGTGTACAATTTCGTCGCGACCGCCTTCAAAGGCCGGCTCAATCTCGATCTCAAGGGACGCGGGCCCGATAACTGGGTGCATATTCGCGGCAAGGTCGCGAACATGGACCCGGCGCCGCTCTTCCTGCTCAGCCGCTCGCGCAAGGAGGCGCCCATCTTCGGTCAGCTCTCGCTCAGCGAAGATCTGTGGGGCAACATGGACACCGACTTCTTCGATTCTCTCGGCGGCGACATCGATGTCACGATTCGCGACGGCACGCTCAACAAGTTCACGCTGCTGTCGCGCATGCTGAGCCTGCTTGACATCAAGAACTACCTTACGGCGCGCTTTCCGGATCCGCGCGTTGCGGGCGTGCCCTTCAAGCTGATCATCTGCGATCTGAAGGGCAGCCATGGCGTCTTCTACACCAACAATTTTGCCTTGAAAGGCCCCGTGATGGAGATGGCGGCCAGCGGCAGCGTCAAGTTTGGTGACGGCACACTCGACATGGAGATCGGCGTGTTTCCGTTCGATACGATCGATTGGGTGCTGAACTCGATCCCGGTAATTGGAACGCGGGTCGGCGCAGGAACCGGCAAGTTGATAGCCGGGTACTTCAATATCAAGGGCTCGGTCAGCGATCCAAACATTACCCCGAAGCCCATCACGACATTTGCCGAGTTCATCAAGAAGACGCTCGGCATGCCGATCAACATCATCCGTCCGAACACGATCAAGTGAGCGTGCGGCGCCCCGCCTTGATCGTCTTCTGCCGCGAGCCTGTTCCGGGCGAGGCGAAAACCCGGCTCATCGGCCATCTCTCTCGCGCGCAGGCTGCCGCACTTGCCGGCGCCTTCATCGCCGACGCGCTCGCCAAGAGCGCGAGCCTAGCGCCATCGAAACTGGTGATCGCTGGGAGCGCCGGCGGCGATGCAACCCAGCGTCCCTACTTTCGGAAACTCGCGCGCCACTATCACGCCCATCTCGTTGACCAGGGTCACGGCTCGCTCGGCCACCGGATGCAGCGAGCACTCAGGCCTTTCGCCGACGAGGGGGCGTTGTTGATCGGTACCGATACTCCTTCGGTTCCCAAAGCGATTGTTGCGCGCTGCATGAAGCTAGTTCAGCTGAGGCATGTCGTGATCGCCCCGAGCCTCGACGGCGGCTACTGGGCGGTTGGCGCGCGCGGTCCGATACCGCCAATCTTCAGCGGTATCCGATGGGGCAGCAGCGGCGTCTTCGCCGCGACGATCGAGCGCCTTCGCCGCGCGCACTTACCATTTGCGCTCGGCCCCGCGTGGTACGACGTCGATCGCTGGAGCGACGTGATTCTGCTGGGCGCCCATCTGGCGCGCCTCGGCCAAGGGCGCAGGCCGCATCCGTGTTCGGCGACGGCTCGGCTCCTGCAGCGGCTTGGAGTCCTTCCGGTTGAAGATTAGAGTGAGCGCGGGAAACGCGCAGATGCTGGAAGTCGTTCTCTACACACGCAACGATTGTGAGCTCTGCCACGAGATGGAGACGTTGCTCACCGCGGAACTGCCGCAGTTCGACGCCCGCTATCAACGCATCGAAATCGACGGCAAACCCGAGCTGGAAGCAGCCTACGGAACGGAGGTGCCGGTCCTGTTCGTGAACGGGCGCAAGGCCTTCAAGTATCGATGTATGCCGCGTGAGCTGCGCAGGCGCTTGCGGCGCGAGGTGAAAGGCTGATGCCCGCGCGAACTCCTCATCGCCTGCGCGTGGTCTTCGCGACCGCGGGCAGCGAAGAACAGGCCGAAGCGATCGCGCGCGCTCTGGTCGGGGAACGCCTTGCCGCCTGTGTCAACGTCATTGGGCCGGTGCACTCGATTTATCGATGGCGCGACGCAATCGAGGACGAGCGTGAATATCTGCTGATGGTCAAGACTCGCGGCACCAATTATATAAAGGTCGAGCAGCGCATCCGCGCACTTCATTCCTATGAAGTGCCGGAAGTTATGTCGGGGGTTATCGACCGCGCGTCGCCGCCGTATGCGCGATGGCTGCTCGAATCGACCTCGCCGCGAGGCTTTCGTATCCCGCAAAAGCGCAAGCGGCGCCGATGATAAGAGTCGCGATTTCCGGTGCCGGCGCTATTGCCTCGCGCGCCCATATTCCAGCTCTCAAGGCTGTCGCCGATGCGCAGGTGGTCGCCATCCAGAGCCGCACCAAAGCGAAGGCCGCCGGCGTCGCCGACGCACTCTGGCCGAATTGGGAGAGCCGGCCGCAGATCTACGACGATTTCGATTTGATGCTTGCGCGGGAGCGTCCCGATGCCGTTCTCGTGCTGACGCCGAACCGATTCCATCGCGAATACACGCTGAGGGCGTTTGCCGCGGGCGCTCACGTTTTGGTCGAGAAGCCGATGGCGGCGCGTGCCGCTGAGGCTCGCGCAATGGTCGATGCGGCGTCCCGTGCCGAACGTATCCTGATGGTCGCCATGCAGCGCCGCTACGGCCCGCTCGAGGCGATCATCAAGCGCGCGATTGATTCGGGCGCGATCGGCCGGCCGTACTTCTTTCGCGGACGCCTTTCGCACGGCGGGCCCGAGAACTGGGCGCCCGGCCAGGATTGGTTCATGGATGCGGGTCAGGCTGGAGGCGGTGCGACGCTCGACCTGGGCGTGCACGTGGCAGACCTTGCGCGCTGGTACATGGGAGACGTCGCCACGGTGAGCGGGCAGGTCGCGACGATCGGCAAACGAATCGAAGTGGACGACACCGGTGCGATGATTCTCGGCTTTCGGTCGGGCGCGGTGGGCGTAATCGAGGCCAGCTGGAGCGCGCGACCGCCGCTTTCGGCGCTCGAGATCTACGCGAGCGAGGGGCGGGTGATGATGGGTTATCCGCGGCTCGATATTGCGATCGTGCGCTCCGACGGATCGCCGGTGCCCGGCTACTCGCGCGAACAAATCATGGCACGCTTCGATGCGCGCGACCTGCTGGCGCCATTTCGCGCACTGGCGCAGAATTTCATCGCCGCGATAAAGGGCGGCGCGGCACCGATGCCGTCGGGTATCGATGGGCTCGGCGCGATCGAGGTGATCGACGCGTGCTATCGTTCGTCGCAGAGGGGCGCGCGAATCGAACTGCCGCTGGCTGACTAGCCGAGCGCCCGGCGGCCCTGAGAATATGTTTCGCGAATCGATAAAGAAGATGGCGGCGTACAAGCCGGGCGAGCAGCCGCGCGCTGGCCAGCGCCTCGTCAAGCTCAACACCAACGAGAATCCTTATCCGCCGTCGCCGCGCGTTCGGCGCGCGGTTGCGAGCGCGGCGCGCGCCACGCTTCGTCTCTATCCCGCGCCGCGGGCCGATGAATTCGTCGAGGCGGCTTCGCGGCTCTACTCGGTGCCGTCAAAAATGATTCTCGCAGGCAACGGCTCGGATGAACTGCTCGCGATGGTCTTCCGCGCGGTGCTGAACCGCGGCGACACCGTCGCCTATCCGGTGCCGACGTATTCGCTCTACGACACACTCGCGGCGGTGCAGGAGGCGAAAGTCATTCGCCTTCCGCTGCCGCGCGACTTCAGGGTGCCGCTCGACGAGCTCGCCAAAGCACGTGCCAACCTCACGATCATCTGCAATCCCAACTCGCCGTCCGGAACCATGACGCCGACCGTTGAGCTGGGCCGGCTCGCGCGCCGTCTTCGCGGGCGAATGCTTCTGATCGACGAAGCCTACGTCGATTTCGCGGACGAACATGCGCTGTCACTGCTCTCGCGTCATCGCAACGTAGTCATCCTGCGCACGCTGTCGAAGTCGTATTCTCTTGCCGGGATGCGGCTTGGGCTCTGCTTCGCACGCGCCGACGTGATCGGCGGGCTGATGAAGGTCAAGGACTCGTACAATCTCAATCGCATCGCGTTGGCTGCTGGAGCGGCCGCGCTGTCCGACACGGTCTGGATGCGCCGCAACGTCGCCCGTATCCGCAAGACGCGGACGGCGACCGAGCGGCGGCTTGGACGCCTCGGCTTCGAGCTGCCTGAGTCTTCCGCCAACTTCGTGCTGGCGCGGATGCCGGGCCGCAGCATGGCGCCAATTGCGGCAGGGCTCCGCCGCGCTGGAATCCTCGTGCGCTACTTCGCGACGCCGCTGCTGCGCGACGCGCTTCGAATTTCGATAGGCACGGATGGGGAGATGGCGACGCTCTTTCGCGCGCTCGAGCCGCTCGTCAAACCCGCGGCCGCCCGGATGCGAACGGTGGGTTCGCGCTGATGAGCGCGATCCGGCGCCTCTTCGGCGCTTTTCGAATAGCGCGCGAATCGAATCGCGACGGCGACAACAGAGAAATCGGCAACGACCTATGGCTGATTGCCGGGCTCGGCAATCCGGGCGGCGATTACGCCGGCTCCCGTCATAACGCGGGCTACATGACGATCGATCATCTCGCAAAGCGGCACGGCGCGTCGCTCAACCGGCGGCGCTTCAAAGGCGCGGCGGGCGAGGCAAGCATCGGCGAGCATCGCGCACTGCTCGTCAAGCCGGAAACCTATTACAACCTGAGCGGCGAGTGCGTCTCTGCCGTCCGCGGCTATTTTAAGATTCCGACGGAACATCTGATCGTCGTCCACGACGAGGTCGATCTGGCCGAGGGTCGCCTCCAGGTGCGTCGCGGCGGCGGCGATGCCGGCAACAAGGGCGTGCGATCGGTTACGGCTTCGCTCGGATCGGCTGATTTCATCCGCGTGCGAATCGGCACCGGACGCGAAGGCCGCCGCGAGGAGGGCCTCGATTTCCTGCTTCGAAGGCTCGATGCCGACGAAGTAACAACTCTCGCGGCCAGCGTGGCG
The DNA here is from genome assembly GCA_030038355.1 of Candidatus Binataceae bacterium. Lineage (GTDB taxonomy): Bacteria > Desulfobacterota > Binatia > Binatales > Binataceae > JASHPB01. Next base: position 2,312 of record JASHPB010000017.1, on the reverse strand, counting down.
AAGGCTGCAGAAGCGGTCGAGACGATTGTTGAGTCCGGGCTGACGGCCGCGATGAACCGCTTCAATCAGCGCTCGTGAGGAGTATGCCGCGCGGTCGCCGCGCAGGTAGTCTGTTCCGACGCGGCCGATCTTAGGTACTTTAATCCTTCCGTCGAGCAGGCGGAGAAGCAGTGGACGAAAAGACATCAAAAGAGCAGGCGGCAGCGCTCGCGCGCGGCACCGTCGAAGTGATCTCGATGGCTGAGTTGGCCGCCAAGCTAGCACTCGATCGGCCGCTTCGAATCAAGCTCGGCATGGATCCGACCGCGCCCGACCTTCATCTGGGCCACAGTTTGACGCTCAAGAAGCTTCGCGATTTTCAGCAGGCCGGGCACACAGTGATATTCTTGGTCGGCGACTTCACGGCAATGATCGGCGATCCGACCGGACGCTCCGAGACGCGAAAGCCGTTGTCGCGCGAACAGATCAGCCAGAACGCGGAGACCTACCGCAGCCAGGCATTCAAGATTCTCGATCCTGAGCGGACGGAGGTGCGCTTTAACAGCGAGTGGATGAATGAGATGGGCGTGCGGCGGCTGATCGAGATCGCCTCGGGCCTCAGCGTCGCGCGCTTGCTCGAGCGCGACGACTTCGAACAGCGCCTGCAGAACGAAGAACCGCTCTTTCTGCACGAGCTGCTCTATCCGCTGATCCAGGGCTACGACTCGGTGGCACTCGAGGCCGACCTCGAAATCGGCGGGACTGATCAGAAATTCAACATGCTGGTTGGACGCGAGCTCCAGCGTCAGCGCGGCCAAGCGCCGCAAATCGTGATGACGATGCAGTTGCTCGAGGGCCTCGATGGCGTGCGCAAGATGTCGAAGTCGTTAGGAAACTACGTTGCTATCACCGACCAGCCCGAAGACATGTATGGCAAGCTCATGTCGATTCCCGATTCGCTGATGCCGCGCTACTACCAGCTGTTGACCGACACGCGGGCCGAGCAGGTCGCGCCAATCAAGGCCGGCAAGATCCATCCGATGGAAGCGAAGAAGCGGCTCGCCGGGATGATCGTGACCGAATACTATGACGATGCCGCGGCTGAGCGTGCGCAGGAATACTTCGAGGCGAAGCATCAGCGGCGCGAGGTTCCGCGCGATATCCAAACCTATCGAATTGCCGACGAACTCTGGATCTGCGAGCTGATGAAGCAGCTCAAGTTTGCGCCCTCGACCAGCGAAGCGCGGCGGCTGGTGAGCCAGGGCGCGGTGCGCGTGGACGGCAAGACGATCTCCGACGTGAACTTCCGCTTCGTTCCGGGCGAGCACGAGGTGCTCGAAGTGGGCAAGCGCCGCGTCGCGCGAATCCAGCGCTGAGCGGTTTACTTCTGCTTTTCGGCTTCGGCGACGGCTAAAGTGAGCGCGGCCATCGTGGCCTTGAGCGCGCGCTGGTAGCGCTGCTTGGTCCACGGCTCCTTGGTGCGCAACCTGAGCCATCCGAGTTTCACCGCGTCTGGCTTGTTGCCCATCTCGCCGGTCGAAACTTCGATTACGGCGCGCTGCTCGGGAGTGAGGCTCGCGAGCACCTCGCGCTTGAGGCTCTGCAGAAAGCCGGCCTTGAGATCGATGTCGATTTTCATTGGCGCTCCGATCGAGCGTAGATCAGCGCGCGCGGACTCTCAACTTGACATCGTGCGCCGGCGGGCGATCGTCGCGGGCGACGAAATCACATCAAACACCAGAACTCGAACGACGCGACGCAGTGGGAATCCGGACCATCCGCCAGCGCCGATGAATGCCTGCAACGCGGCAATCGCGCGCGATCCCATGGCGGCGCGGTCCAAAGTTGCGGGGCGGAAGCGGCGTGCCGGCCGCCAGGGGCCGCTCAGCGCGAGGAGCTATTCTTCCTCATCGACTGCCTGACGAATCGAATTCAGGATGAACAGGTACTGACGCGGCGTGGAGACGCGGCCCAGCATGTTCACCTTTTGCAGCACCGAGAGTTCGCGCGGCGTGATCTTGTTGCGCGCGAGCACGGCGCGATCCGCTACGAACTTTCGCCACGCCTGCTTGGTGTTGCGCGGACCCTCCGCTTCGCGCTTTGCGCCGACGAGAGCTTCGGCCTCTGGATGCGCGAGCAGGAACAGGCGCTGCTTCTCGAGGTCGAGAGTATTGGCGATTCGCGCGAGGAGCGAAAGCGAAGGGCGGCGCCGACCGTTCTCGAGATAGGCGATGTGGCTCGCCTTGACGCCGAGCTTACTCGCCAGTTCGCGTTGCGTTAGCGCGAATGCCTCGCGCCGCTGTTTCAGCACTTGACCAAGGGTTTCCTTTTTC
>JASHPB010000147.1 GCA_030038355.1 Candidatus Binataceae bacterium | reverse complement strand
CGTACTCAGCGCGTGTGAGCTGCCCGCGCGAGTGCATCGCGATGTTGCTCTCGAGATGATTCGGCTTGGTCGTGCCGACGATCGCGGTATGCACGCCCGCCGTAGCGAGCGTGAAGCGCAGCGCGACAGCGAGCGATTGATCGAAGTCGCCGCGCGTGAACTCGTAGTCGAGCGCACGCATCCGATCCCAATACGGCCGCGTGTACCAGTCGGCGGGCGCGGACTTGCTCCGCCAAATGGCGTTGGCGATCGGGCGCTTCGCGATCACACCCATCTTGTGCGCCGCGGCCTTCGGCAACACGAGATCGATCGCCTGCTGATCCGCGACACTCACCGAAATCTGCAATGTGTCGAACACGCCCATCTCGACTGCATGAGCAGCGTCGTCCGCGTCGAGCGAGAGTCCGATGAAGCGCGCCTTACCGGCTTTGCGCGCATCTTCCAGCATTCGAATTGCAGCGGCGTCATCAAGCACTTCGCGCGGCGGGCTGTGCAACTGGATCACGTCAACATAGTCGGTGCGAAGGCGCCTTAAGCTCCAGTCGATACTCGCCGCGAGCATCGCGGCGTCCCATTCCGAACGGGCGAATCCTTCGGCGCGGTCGGCAGCCGAGGCGAGCCGCGCATGCCCGCATTTGGTCATCAGGATCACATCGGCGCGGCGTTTGCCGAGCGCGCAGCCGATGAGTTGCTCGCTATTGGCGTAACATTCGGCGGTATCGACGACGTTGATTCCGGCGTCGAGCGCGCGATGCACTATCGTATCGACCGTCTTCTGCGCGATATCCTGGTAGCCGACTTCCGAGCCGCCGAGCCCAAGCGCGCTGACTTTGAGGCCGGTCCTGCCGAGCGTCCGATATTCCATAGTCTTGATCCATGCGTGGCGAATAAAAGAAGACGCTACGAGCGCCAGTCTTCGATTCTAAGACCGGCGATTTGTTGGAACTCTCGCAGGTTCGAAGTGACTAGCGTCAAATCGTACGCAAGGGCCGCGCTCGCAAGCACTGCATCATATGCTCCGATCGGACTCCCGCGGCGTTTCACATCAGCCCTCACTATCGCCATCGCCTCCGCATCTTGTTCAGCAAAGGGAAGAGTTGTCAGTGCACGGAACAAATCGTCGGTTATCGGTCTCGCCCGACGAGCAAGAAAAGGGTTAACCGAAAGTCCGTAAGAAATCTCCTTCCGCGTGATAACACTTGCCGCCAAGTCTGGCGGAGTCGCCGACCTGATGTGGTCCAAAATCCTTTGCTGTCCCTGGACCAAGTCGCTCACCACGCAGGTATCAAGTAGAAAGCGCATCAAACGGCTCGCGCGGAGGCTTCAGATCTTTGCGTGCATCCTCGAATCGTATCGATCCGCGGAATCCACGAAACGCCATTAGGTGCCGCGACCATTTTTTAGGCTTTCGAGCCATTCGCTAACCGCTTCACGACTCACAGCATTGCGCGTTTTGCCTCTCGCCGTGGCGGTTTCAGTAGCGGTGTGACGAGTTCGTCATTGAAGTGAACGCTAAATTCATGTCACCTAAGCTAACACGTTGGGCCTTTCTTTGGTCGATCAATAGCGTTAGCGAACAACAAAAAAGGCCAGGCGTCGAGGACGTCCCGGCCTTTGTTGCGAGTTTGATTTCCGTTTAAGCGGCGGCCTTTGCCTCGCTGCCCACCGACCCTTCGTCCGCTAGCGAGCCGCGCTTGGAGAACGCAACCGCGATCGCGAGCGCGATTACCGCGACCGCCACAACAATCACGCGGATGGCAGATACGCCGCCGACCGAGGTCGTCGTGAACGGGGCCGCCAGGATACCGACGAGGTTCATCACCTTGATCATCGGGTTCAGCGCGGGACCGGCAGTATCCTTGAACGGATCGCCGACCGTGTCGCCGACGACGGTCGCCTTATGCACGTCGGTGCCTTTGCCTCCTAGATAACCGTCCTCGACTTTCTTCTTCGCGTTGTCCCAGTTGGCGCCGGAGTTCGACATGAACACCGCCATCAACTGGCCCGTCAGGATCGTACCTCCCAGAAATCCGCCGAGCGCACCTGCGTCGAGACCGAATCCAACCAGCAGCGGAGCGAAAATGGCCAGGATTCCGGGGCCGAGCAGCTCCTTCTGCGCGCTCGCCGTGACGATATCGACGCACCTGCCGTAGTCGGGCAACTCCTTGCCTTCCATGATTCCCGGATGCTCGCGCAACTGGCGGCGCACTTCGAACACGACCTGGAAGGCCGAGCGACTGACCGCCTTGATCGCGAACGAGCTGAACAGGAACGGCACCGCGCCGCCGATCATCAGGCCGATGAACACGGTCGGCATATTGAGCTGCACACCGATCGCGCCGAGATGGGCTTCGTCGATGAAGGAGCGGAAGAGCGACACCGCCGCGATGACCGCGGTCGCGATCGCGAGGCCCTTGGTGAGCGCCTTGGTGGTGTTGCCGATCGCGTCCATCCAGGAGAGCGTGCGCGACGCCTCCTCCTGATGGATTCCTCCCATCTCGAAGATGCCGTGGGCGTTATCAGTTATCGGTCCATAGGTGTCCATCGCGAGGATGAAGCCCGTCGTCGTCAGCAGCCCGAGTCCAGTGAGCGCGATTCCGTAGAACTGTAGCGCGAGCGATTCATGGAAGATCACCATCGCACCGGTGATCGCAGCCGCAATCACGACCAGCGCCCACACCGACGATTCGAGGCCCTCGGCCAATCCCGACAGGATGAGCGTCGCGGGACCGGTCTTGGCTGAGATCGCGGTCTCGGTGGTCGGACCTTTTTCCGGATGCGTGAAATAGTTGGTGAGCCAAAGCGTTACAACGGCGAGTATGATTCCGAGCGTGGCGCAGAACGCGAAGCGCCAGTCGGTCGCGCCGGTGCGCGGGTCTTGCAGATAGAGATAGTTGACGACGAAAAAGCCGATGACCGAGGCGATCGCCGATGTCATGTAACCCTGGTTGATAGGCTTCATCGGATCGCGCATCGCGGTGCCGGCCGGTACGCGCACCGCCATGATCCCGATGATCGAGGAAAAGACGCCGACGGCGCGCAGGATCAGCGCGAAGATGATCAGTTTCATCGCGAAAGCGCCGGCGTACTGGCCGTATGCGGCGACGAAATCCTTCTCGCCGAGGGCATAGGCCGCGAGGATGATCGCCGCGACCAGGGTCACTTCGTAGGATTCGAAAACGTCGGCCGCCATGCCGGCGCAATCGCCGACGTTATCGCCCACGTTGTCGGCGATCGTCGCGGCGTTGCGCGGATCGTCTTCGGGCAGGTCCTGCTCGACTTTGCCGACCAGGTCGCCGCCTACATCTGCAGCCTTGGTGTAGATTCCGCCACCGACGCGCATGAAGAGCGCTGCGAGCGAGCCGCCAAAGCCGAATCCGACGAGGACCTTCATCGCGTTTTCGCGGAAGATGAGGAAGATCACGGTCGCGCCCAGGAGGCCGAGCCCGACGGTGAACATTCCGGAGACGCCGCCGGCCTTGAACGCGAGTTCCATCGCATCCTTGAAACTGGTGAGCGCGGCATTGGCGCTACGGACGTTGCCCTTGACCGCCAGCCACATCCCGACGTAGCCCGCGCCGTACGACGCACTGACGCCCAGCAGGAATGCGACCGCGATTCCGAGCGGGAGCGACAGGCCCTGGTAAACGTTGCGATACATGAGGAAGAGCACGACGAAGATCGCAATCACGAACCAGATCATCGTGCGGATCTGGCGGAACAGGTAGGCCATCGCCCCCTGCTCGACCGCGTCCGACACGTCGGTCATCGA
>JASHPB010000146.1 GCA_030038355.1 Candidatus Binataceae bacterium | reverse complement strand
CTCACCGTCGTAGCGCAAGCACAATGCCCACAAGCTGCGATTGACGAGTTTGGGCATGTTCCGGCTAAATGTGACGAAAGTCACTTCAGCCGATGAATAAGCGCAGGTCTCTCGTTCATTCGATCATCCTGGTATTTGCCCTGATCTTAGCGGGATGTGGCGGGTCCTCTGGGCCAGGTCCGGTCAATGTCCCGCCTGTTAAGGATGCGTGTGCCCGACCCGCAGCTGGCAGCGTGGTTGAGAATCCACCCGCGCTGTTCAGCAAGGGCGGTGTCCTGTCCGCTAACCTTTCATTCCAGACGGTCACAGATGCGGAGGGGCGGACGCTCTACTGCTTCATGACTCCGAGCGGGCTGGAGAATCCAACCTTCAACATCAACCCAGGCGACCAGGTAAGACTGAACATCACCAACAACACGTCGAGGGCTTCGTTCGTAGCGGCTATCGATCCGCCGAACTGCGGCGCGAAGAATCAGAACGGTTCCTCACTCAACTTTCACCTTCACGGGACTAATACACCGCCAGCTTGCCACCAGGATCAAGTTATCAAGACTCTAATAAACAGCTCGAACAACTTTGCATTCGATTTCCACTTTCCCAATGACGAGCCTCCGGGGTTGTATTGGTTCCATCCGCATGTCCATGGGACGGTCGAGCCGATGTTGCAGGGAGGCGCGTCGGGAGGGCTGATCGTAGATGGTATCGAAAAGATTCAGCCCGCGGTTTCGGGGCTGCCCCAGCAGATCTTCATCATCCGCGACCAGCAGCTTCCCGCGGGGAGCCCAACGCCAGGAGGCAACGTTCCGTCGTGGGACCTCACGATCAACAACGTACCGATCTCTTATCCGGAGGAAACGCCCGCGGTGATCCAGATGCAGGAGAGCGAGAGGCAGTTCTGGCGGGTATCGAACTCCAGCGCCGACACAATTATCGATCTCCAGGTCGTATTCGACGGAGTGGCGCAGAACCTGGGCATCGTGGCGCTCGATGGTGTGCCGACGGGATCGCAGGATGGCACCGAGCAGGGACGGATCGTGAACGCGACCGACATCCTGGTTCCCCCAGCAGGTCGGGCCGAGTTCATCCTGACTGGTCCCGGAGCCAGCGTTAAGAGCGGGAGCCTGATAACACTGGCCGTCAACACGGGGCCCGACGGCGACAATGACCCGCAACGCACGATAGCCACCATCCAAACCGTGTCCAGCGCTGCGGCTTCATCGAACGAACAACGCCTGCCGGTCGATACTAGCGGAGCATGGAGGCAACGTTTTGCCGGCCTTGCGAATGCGACGGTGAATACGACGCGGACCCTTTACTTTTCCGAAAACAGCCAGCAGACACAATTCTTCGTAACCGTCGACGGCGCCACTCCGGTGGTGTTCGATCCGAACAACCCGCCGGCCATAGTGACCACGCAGGGTTCAATCGAAGACTGGACGATCCAGAACCGGAGCTTGGAAAATCATGAATTTCACATTCACCAGATCCATTTCCTGGTCCTCTCCCAGGACAATTTCGTGATCAACGGAAGTCAGCCTCTTCCTTACATCGAAGAACAAATGCTGGACACGATCCAGACTCCATTCTGGGACGGCAACCCGAACCATCCCTTTCCCTCGGTCACGGTGCGGATGGATTTCAGGGGGACCGATATCGGCAACTTCGTCTACCACTGCCACATAGTGAACCATGAAGACCAGGGGATGATGGCGATAATCGAAGTGACGTCCTCGTCAGCGGCTGCGATGTTCGAGAAATTTCGGATCGCATTAGCATCAGTCGGATGGTTCGGCGGCAATGATGCCAACGCCGCTCCAACGTGGTGCGTCAGCGGGCGCTCTGCTGCGCGACCTCTGCACCCTCGATTGAGAAACAATTACGGTCGCTCATAGACACCGCAGATCTCGACCTGGGCCTTCCGGCCCGCTCAACGGTAGCAGCGCCCACGATCTCAGGTCGCAATTCGCAGTCGTCTGAGTTATTACCAGCACACACTCCTGTCAGGGCGGTTCTTACGACATCAAACGCGGACTACAATCAACCTGCATGAGGGTTTTCCCTCGCAAGCCGGCCACGACACTTTATCGCCTCGCTGCGAAGGTTACTGCCCTATGTTGACGTCCGCGCCGATCGTGAAAAGCGTATTGGTGCATCGCAGTGTCGCTACGGGCGAGGTCGATTTCGGCAAGAGCGACATCGACCTAGTGGCCTGTAACAGCTGAATCGACAGTAGGGATGATTCGGTGTGAGAGGTTTTGGTAGGCCCATTTGATGGGCGCGGCGTGTTGATTGTGATGACGGATATAACGCATAAGCTTGCGGGCCAGGCCGTTGACCGAGGTGAAGATACCGCGGGCCACGACGTCGCGCTCGATCTTGCCGAACCAGAGTTCAACCTGATTGAGCCATGATGAATAGGTGGGCGTGAAGTGCAGGTGCACCTTGGGATGGTCAGCCAGGAACTGCGCGACCCGCTTGGTCTTATGGGCCGAGAGGTTGTCGGCGATGATGTGGAGTTCGCGCGCCTTGGGTTCCAAAGCAACAATCTGGCCCAAGAAGGCCACAAACTCTTCGGTGGTGTGGCGCGCAGCGGTCTGCCCCAGAACCTGGCCGCTTTTGGT
>JASHPB010000145.1 GCA_030038355.1 Candidatus Binataceae bacterium | reverse complement strand
GCGCTCCGCCGGGGTCGAGGTGCGTGTGCCGCAGTTCCTGAAGGATATCCTCGCCCAGGTAACCTTCGAGGCGCGCGGCTCCAACGAAATCAATCAATCGTCGGGGGTGTCAGTGCGCGTCACGATCAACAACTATGAGTCGCTGCTCTCCAACGCCGAGAAGCGCGCCGTCCGCAATGGCGAGAATGAAATCGTCCCGCGTATCTCCGACCTGCACGCGCTCTATGCCTCGACCGCGGGCAAGATTGAGCTCGAGTATGTCGGCGAAGACAAGAAGGAAGAGGACCTAGTCGAGCGGCTCATCAATCGCGCGGTGCTCAAGGTGTTCGATCGCTACTTCAAGCTCGACGATCTGAAAAAGGTCATCGGCTATTTTGAGCAGGGATGGGGTGTCGAGGTTTCCGACACCGCGCCGTCATCGGAGTACATGGAGCCGCTCCGCGAAGTCGCGGGACTCCGCGAGGCGATCGCGCAGCTCGGGCCTTTCGAAACCCCCGGCCTGATGGCCGCTGCGAGTGAATTCATCTTCGAAGGCTTGCACCTGCATCAGAAGCTGAACAAGGATCGAACCGGTGGGCGCTTCGCCTACCATGCGTAATCCGCAAACTCATGGTTAGCACGCGTTACACGCAGTGGGACGGCACTCAACAGCTCAAGCTCAACGCCGATAAGGTGTTCGAGAAGCTGGCCGAGTACCTCTCCTACACCGACGACGTCCGCCAGGCGATGGACTGGATGATGCGCCAGGGGATGGACTTCGACGGCGTGCGCGTGATGGGCCTCGAGGAGTTCATCGAGCAGCTACGCCAGGAGATGCGCCAGCGCTACCGCGACTTCAACCTGAAGAACGCGCTCTCCGAGATGGAGCAGAAGCTCGAGGACATCTTGAATCGCGAGCGCAAGACGCTCGATGGTCTTAAGGGCAAGAAGCCCGGCGTCGAAGACAAGCAGAAGGAGCTTTCGCGGATGCCGCGGCGGCTCTCAGAAGCGCTCCGGAAGCTCGAGAGCTACGACTTCGAAGACGAGGGCGCAAAGTCGGACTTCGAGGAACTGCTCGCCGAGTACGAGAATATCCGCGACCTCGAGAACTTCCGCGATCGCAACCAGCACATGTTCCACGGGCCAAAGAGCCTCGGCTACCAGGAGGCGCTCGAGTTGATGCGCGAGATGGAGCGGGTGCGCCAGCTCGAGCAGGACCTGATGTCCGGCAACTTCGAGACGATCTCACTCGAGGACCTTCAGCAGATTCTCGGCCAACAGGCGCTCAAGGATTTTCAGAACCTGAAGCAGGTGATGGTGCTGCTCACACAATCGGGCTTCATGGTTCCCAAGGGCGATCATTTTCAGCTCTCGCCCAAGGGCGTGCGCCGCATCGGACAGCTCGCGCTGCGCGATATCTACCAGAACCTGCTGAAGGACAGGTCCGGCGGCCACATCACCGACCATCGCGGCATCACCGAGATGCGCCCCGAACAGACCAAGCCCTACACGTTTGGCGATCCGCTCAACCTGAATCTGGTCGCGACGCTCAAGAAAGCGCTCGCGCGCAAGGCGGGCGTGCCACTTCAGCTCGACCCCGACGACTTCGAGATCTACGAGAACGACTACGGCAGCTCGTCGTCGACGGTGCTCTGCCTCGACATGTCGTGGTCGATGAGCTGGGAGGGTCGGTTTGCGGCAGCGAAGAAAGTCGCGATGGCAATGGAGACGCTGATCCGCTCGAAGTTCCCGCGCGACTTTTTCTCGATCGTTGGGTTCTACACACGCGCCGTTGAACTCAAGCTCAAGGACCTGCCCGAGGCCTCCTGGAACATGGGCGATCCGTTCACCAACCTGCAGGACGGCCTCCGTCTCGCATCCGATCTCCTCAATCGTCATCCGTCGCGCAACCAGCACATCATCGTGATAACTGACGGTCAACCAACGGCCTACTTCCTCAACAAGCGCCTCTACTGCGAATGGCCGCTGTCGTTCGGCGGTATCAGCATGCGCGCGGCGCAGGAAACCTTGAAGGAAGTCGAGCGCATCACGCGCAAGGGCATCACCATCAACACCTTCATGCTCGACGACTCGCCAAGTCTCCGCGCCTTCGTCGACAAGATGACGCAGATCAATCGTGGCCGCGCGCTCTACACCCGCCCCGATCATCTCGGCGAGTACATGCTCGTCGACTATCTCTCCAAGAAGCGCAAGCGTGCCTGAGCGACGCTCGCGCCGCGCGCCGGCCTCAGAAGCCAACGGCAAAGCATCTACCGCGTCGCAGTTAACGCCCGCGCCCGGCGCGATCGTGTCCGGTAACTGCCTCGAAGTGATGCGCTCCTGGCCAGACGCAACAATCGACGCGTGCATCACCGATCCGCCCTACAACATGAGCAGGCGCCGCGGCCTCGCCTGGGCGTTCAGCTCGCACGTAACGATGGAAGAGCAGTGGGACGCCTTCACCCGCGACGAGTACTTCGACTTCACCCGCCGCTGGCTCGCCGAGATCTGCCGCGTCGTCAAGGCCAACGGCAACATCCTGGTGTTCGGCAGCTTTCACAATATCTATCTGATCGGTTTCGTGCTCGAGCATGTGCTCGGCCGCCGCATCCTGCAGCAGATCACCTGGTTCAAGCCCAACGCACAGCCCAACATAACCGGACGCCTTCCGACTGAGAGCACCGAGTTCATCATCTGGGCCTGCAACAACAGTCCCGATCGCGCGAGCAAGTGGACCTTCAACTACAAAGTGTCGAAGGAGATCGGCGGCGGTAAACAACTCCGCAACATGTGGACCTTTCCCTGCACTTCGCGCTCGGAACGCCACTCTGGAAATCATCCGACGCAGAAACCACTCGAGCTGCTCGAGCGCATGCTGCGACTATGGACCGATCCTGGGGATACCGTACTTGACTGCTTTCTCGGTAGCGGGACGACTGCCGTTGCTGCCGCGCGCCTCGGTCGCCGCTGGATCGGAATCGAGCGCGACTCGAGCTATGTGAAGATCGCGCGCGCGCGAATCGCTAAGGTTACGATTGCCGCAGCGGCCGCAATTGCGCATTAATGACCCGCGGCTGAAGATGCGACACCGCCTGCCGCGCGCTCGGGCATCGTCCACGTGCCACCGATCTGACGCAATACGATACGATCGGCCTCCGGTCCCGCGGCCGCGATCAGGCGCTTCAGCGGTTCGTCCATCGGTTCGCGCGAGAGCTTGAACGTCCCCCAGTGGATCGGCACCAGCCAGTGCGCGTGCGTCTGCGCGAACATCGCCCACACCTGCTCCGGATTAGCGTGGTTCCAGATCCACGGGTCGTATGCGCCGATCGAAAACGCCGCGACGTCGGGCGGATCTGACGCAACGGCAGCGAACAGATCAGTATCGGCGCTGTCGCATGCGAGCAGCATCCGATGGCCCTCCTTCTCGAGAACGTAACTGTTGAAGCCGTAATCCTCTCCATACGGAGGCCACCGTTTTCCCCAGTGCCGGGCGCCCATTGCGCGCACCTTGAGGCCATCGACGGTGGTTTCCTCGCCCCATCGAAGTTCACGGACATCTTTGAAGCCGAGCGGCGAGACCAGCGCCGAGCATTTGTCGCACGCCACTACGACCGCGCCTTTTGGCAGCGCTTTCAGCGATGGGATGTCGAGGTGATCCATGTGTGCGTGCGTGATCAGGATCACGTCGAGCTGCTGGAGATCCTTCGGCTTGAGCGGCGGCGGTGTGACGCGCTTTGGTCCGATCGAGAAGAGCGAGTCGAAGGCGAGACCGACGCGCGCGAAGAGGCTGGGATCGGTGAGGACGCGCACGCCGAAGTAGTTCATCAGGAGCGACGCGTGCCCGAGGTTTGCGATCGTCAGTTCATCGTTGGGCCATGATGCAGGCCGGGGATGGGGGACTGGGGCGGCGCCTTCGCTCATAGATGCAGCGTAAGTCGCGGCGAGAAATAGCGCCAGTGCACCGAGCGCGAGCATCGCGCCCGCCAGCCATCGGAACTTGCTCGACCAATGTTCACCAGAGTCCAATTTGCAGGGGCCGGCCGTTTCACTTCACCGGTTTGAAACAGGGTAGCTTGGGAACGACGGTATAATCGTAGATCGCGTCATGCCATTTGAAATTGCCCTGAGTCGGGCCGAAACCCGACGTTAACGCGTCGAATCGATCGCTGTCAGCCGGAGTATTCACGGCGGCCGGCACGTATGCGACGAACGCGGATTCGCCACCCGCTTTGACCATGTCGTTCAGTGGCGGGTTGAATTGAAGTCTCGAAATCGCAGGCTTCGGCTCCCATCCATCGGCCGGTGCGCTCTTGGTCGGCGACATCATCCAGGCAGGGTTGCCGCCACTATGCACCAGCCGCCATTGACGTGACTCGAGCATTCCGTCTTTGGTCAGGCGAATCTCCTCGACGCCGGGCGTGGCGCGCGAGATCTCGTCGCATCGATCCGCCTGATCGTCGGCCCCGATACCGCTGACCTCGTCGGGATTGCCCTTCGCTTTCTCGATCTGACTGCCGACCGCCATTCCAGTTACCTCGGCAACCTGCGGAGCCATCCCCAACAACGAGGCTGCAGCGCAGGCCGCGCAGGTAGTAGCGATCGTGGCGGCAAGAATGATTGTCGAGCAGCGCCTTGTGACGCGAGCGGCGGTAGAAATCACGGCTTGCGGGCGAGAATGATCGACGAGGAGAAGGGTGGACTTGGCAACGTGGTGCGCTCGATGCCCGTAAAATCCGCGGCGCGAAGCCACGATGCCACCTCCTCGAACGAGTAGTCGCGGCCCTTGGTCGTCAGCATCAGATACAGCGAAAAGACCGCGCCGGCGCGCGGCTCGGTCAGTTCGGCGTTCATGATGTGATCCTTGACCAGGAGCAGACCGCCGCTTCGTAGCGCGCGGAAACATTTTTCGAACAGGCTCGCGTTGGTGGTCGCATCTTCGCTGTGGATGATATTCGACATGAAGAGCGCCCCGACCGGGCCCGGGAATTCATCGCGCAGGTAGTCGACGTGCACCAGGTCGATGCGCGAGGCTATGCGCGGCTCGCGCTCGGCGAGGATACGCCGAGTTACTTCGAGCGTACCGGGCAGATCGTAGATCATGGCGCGCAGCCGCGGCCATCGCGTAAGCAGCGCCGCCATGTAGGCGCCCGGTCCCCCGCCGATGTCCGCGATGGTCTCGACCTCGCGCAAATCCAGGTGCTCAGCGATCCACGCCGCATCGCCGCGGGCACGCGTCAAGCTGTCCATGGCGCGGATGAAGCGCTCGGTCTCGTCGCGCCGCGACTGATACATGTCGGGCGCGCGCGCGGTCGCGCCGCTCCGAATCGTATCTTCCAGATTCGCCCAGGTTGTGAAAAGTGCCTCGTCGAACAGGATCATGTCGCCGAGATATTCAGAAGACGAACCGACCAGGTAGCGCCGGGACGCTTCGCTCAGCTCATAACCACGGTCGCGTTTGTCGAGCAGTCCAAGCGCGACCATGGCGTTGCCGAGCAGCGTGGTGGCGCGCCGCTCGCATCCGAGCGCATGCGCGAGGCCGGCATCGTCGAGCGGCCGACGCGACAAATGCTCAAACATCCCGAGCTTTACCGCGACCTGGATCGCGCGAGCTTCGGCGTGGCCGCCCGCGAGTCCGGCAAGCTCGGCAAAGTTCATGATTGGTCAGGCTCCGCTTAGTGAATGAAATCCTGGGTTACGTAGAATTCGCCGGCTCCCGAGCGCGCGATACCTACTCCCGCGGCGGTGAACTTGTCGGAGAGCATCGTGGCGCGATGCTCGGCGCTCTTGAACCAGTCTTCCACCGCGCGCTTCGCCAGATGCTCGTCATCGCGATAAGTGCCCATGTAAATGATCTCGCCGACAGCATCATAGCTGATTCCTGCACCGCGCACGCGTTGCGCTGGGCCGATACCGTCCGGACTCACGCGATTCAGGTAACCGCGCATCGCCATGTCGTAGCTATGTGCACGCGCGATGACTGCAAGGCGGGCCGAGAAGCGGAGCGGCTTGAGACCCGCGTGCGCACGGGCGGCGTTAACCAAATCCAGTATCGTGGATTCCTGGTCGGAGAGGCCCGCGACCTCCTCGGGAGACGCCGGCGCCGTTTGCAACAGATAAACACGCGACGCGATCGCGGCGATCAGCGAGAGTGCGAGCAAGCTGACGCCCGCCTTGACCGCACGTCTTCGCCGGACCACTCTGGGGGTCGGCATCCGCAAAACCTTGGCCGGGCCACGATTGGCTTTCGGCGGGCGGCGGCGAGTCGCAGTTGAACCGCTCATACCAGGAACTTGGCGGTGCTTCTCAAGGGTTTCATTGCCGGGAGTTCAATCGTGCTTCAGGCCGCATCCAACGCGAGAGCGCGACGTCGCGATCGCTTCACTCTGACGACTTGCTATCGCGCCACTTCACGGATGTCA
>JASHPB010000144.1 GCA_030038355.1 Candidatus Binataceae bacterium | reverse complement strand
GCGGTGTTCGAAACCTCGATCAAACTGCTCGAGGAGATGCGCCGTTTGGTCACGGTCATCGGATGCCGGCACGCGGCGCTGGCAAACTACTTCGGCCAGCGATATGCCGACTCCAACTGCGCGGCCTGCGACGTCTGCCTTGGCGAGGTCGAAGGCGTCGCTGATTCGACCGTGCTAGCGCAGAAGGTGTTGTCATGCGTCGCGCGCGTCGAGCAGCGTTTCGGCGTCGAACACGTCACCGACGTTTTGGTAGCATCGAACAGCGAGCGCATCCGCAAATTCGGCCATGACAAGCTTTCGACCTTCGGCCTGCTCAAAGACCTGCGGCGCCGCAGCGTGACCAACCTGATCTACCAGTTGATCGACGCGCAGCTGCTCGAACGCACGCCCGGCGAGCGGCCGACATTGAAACTCAACGCCGCGTCATGGGAAGTAATGCGCGGCAAGCGGCCAGTGACGCTGCTTGAGGCGAAGAGCAAGACGCGCCGCCCGCGAATCGAAGAAGTGTCGTGGAGCAACGTGGACGAGGCGATGTTCGAGCGCCTGCGCAACCTGCGCCGTGAGCTCGCCGCCGAGCGCGGTGTTCCGGCCTTCGTCGTACTCCATGACTCGACGCTGCGCGAGCTGGCCAGCCTCAAGCCGCAGAGCGTCGACGCGCTGCGTAACATCCGTGGTATCGGCGACAGGAAACGAACTGACTTTGGCGCCCGTTTGATCGAATGTATCAAGGCGACGTCCACAGAACGGATTTGATGCCGACTTGGACCAAGGGGGCAATGACAAATAGACAACCCAATTTGACCGCAGTGTCTCAAGGTGCAAAGTGAGGCCCTGACGAGTCGCGCAACGAGAGCCACTACACGCGGGGGCGCGCGCCTGGAACGCTTGCCGACCGGAGTGCCGAAGAGATGCTCGGCGCCCTACTAGGCATCAGGCCGAACATGCCCTGTAACAGCAGAGGGTGTTCGAGGTCGTTCTTGTCGTGGCACCCCAACGAGAGTCCGGAAAACGACGTTGCTGGCTCGGGCATAACGCCTAGCTGACCAAACAGGGTTATTCACCGCTACCAAACGTCCGTCCCGTCAAATCATGCGATTTTCCCAGGAGAACGCGAACCTATGGACTGTTGACGGAGCGCAATGGATTCGAACTTCCAGTGCTGCTTCTGAAGCTTTGAGCGACAACTGTCGGTGATGGTCTTGGAGCAGGCTGCTGTCGTCAGGCTGTCCAAGGATCAGTACTGCGAGTTCGCATCTATTCCGCTCCACCATCATCTAATCCCCCGTCTTTGCGATTATCAGAGAAGCGCCGAAAAAATGCGCGCGTGTGGCGACTTGGTGCACGCGCCAGGACCCGGAGACGGGTCCGGAATAGAGTTTTGAGGCAAAACTCCTGATAGTTATCGGTAACCGCCATTCGGAGGTCTATCTAGTTCCGCTCATCGCAACCGCTTAGTTGTACGAAACCGCGATGACCAAGAAGGAGCAGATCTGAACGTCTCGACGACAACGAACTTAAGGTCGGAGCAGAAATACGCTGAACCAAGGTAGGCGGAGCTGCCGCCCGATGCCGAAGGCTGCAGTTGCAGCTAACTAAGCACTAGCGAATACCGAGTTCGTGCACTTGCCCGCTCCACAGCCGAAGCAGATCGATTCGGCGGGTTAGCGCCTTGACGGTCGCTTCGACCGGTTGACGCCTCTCAGCGATCACCTCGACACGCTCGGTGCGAGCTAGTGAGCGCTGAGGCGTCACGAGGGACCGCGCCTCGGGTTCCCGCTTGGCAAAGGATGGCTTCATTTTCGATCAACTCAAGGAAACCTGAGAAGAAAATGTGATCCGCCAAAAATGATCAGCCGTCTTGAAAACCCGCAGTATTCTCGTCGGTTTTATGAACACGCCCGCATATCTCTGCGACGTCAACAAACGCCTTTGATCCCGTCGCGCGCGGATCGCGAACACTACTTTTCACTACGTCGGCCCCAAAACTGCTTACACCCCGCGCGCATATGATGATGATCTTTTCCCGGGCTCGATCGAGTCGGAAGAACACGCTTCCGCACGACTTGATCAATCGCAATAACCTCTAGATCGGTGAGCCGATCGAGAGTCCGATGACGCCGATCGCATGGCCACGAGCGTCGGGCGGCCGCTCGAGCCGCCCGACGCCTTCGTTTCCGAGCTCTTCGCGTTCCCCGACAATCCCGTCAGGGCCGACCGCTGTCTGTTTGCCAAAAGAGTCGGACGGCGACAGCGAGATCCTACATCATCGGCACTGCGGGCATCTGCGGCATGCTGGGCGTGGCTGCCGACTTAGGATCCTTCGGCGCCTTGACCGCGGGACCTACCTCGATCGTCCCGAAGACTCCCTCAGCGTACCCGGCTGTACCTGCCGTAAAGTAGACGGCGTCTGCCTTGGCATTCAACGCTCCCGTGCCGTCGACTATCGACCACAAGTCCTGAATTACGATGGGTTCAGCATCGTGGTTCTCGAGTTGCCCGAGGAATTCGCCGGTGGCTGGATTGAATACGCTGATAGTGCCGTCGCCTTTGTTTCCAACCAGCAGATCGTTGCTGAACGTGCCAAAGTGGCTGGGCGCAAGTGTCAATCCCCATGGCGCGTTGAGCGAAGGGTCCTTGAAACTCATAATCAGGCTGCCTTCGGTATCGAACTCGTCGACCTGACCGACTGCCTGCGCGCCCATCGAGTAGGAAACAAACAAGTCGCCGTCGAGGGCAGCGATATTGTACGGCGTCAAACCGGTTGGGAGATTTGGATCCGAAAAACCGCCGGTGGTGATAACCGGATTAAAGTTGGAGTCGAATACGTCGACTGTTCCGTTGCTATTGGCAGCATAGAGCATATTCGAGGTGCCATTGTTGGCCATTGCCAGTCCGGTGTACACCTTGCCCGAGTTGACGAGTATCGTCGTTGCAGTAGCGCCGAGACTTTCATTCCATCCCGCGATCGTCCCCTCCTCCGTGGCGAAGATAAACAACGCCGACGTGCTGCCCGGAACCGGGAACTGGCCGGTGGCGTTGCCGACGATACCGGTTGGTTTGCCGACACTTCCGGAGGTAGCCCCTGGGATTGTAACGAACGGCAGCGCCTTAAATATCCTTCCTTTGCCGTCGATAAGTTCCGAAACTCCCGTCCCTTCGTCATCGACCCAGAAAGGAGTGTTAGCTGCGCCGATGAACGTTGTTCCCCATGGGTTAACCATTCTTGAATCGGTCTTGTTCGCGTGAGTGCCCATGCTGCCAATCAAATTAACGATCTTGAACGACGAGACTGATGCGGCAAGCGTGCCTCGGACCTGCACCACGAGCATGGCCATAGCGAACGTGAAAATTGAAAGTGCCATTAATCGCTGGCGACCTCGGGATAAGTGCAGATCCATACTACCTTTCATGCTGCATTCCTCCATACGAAAACCCAGCCCGTAAAAATTTTACTGGTTCTCCACTAGAACCGACGACAGACGCGGATGGTTCCCCCAGATGAAAAGAATCTACCTACTTACGAAAAGACCTTTACCGCGTGGTCCGAAATTGATTCACCGTCTGATTCGAACCGGCGAGCTCCGACTACGAATGAGTCCAAGGGAGTTAAAGTCTCCATTATAAAGCGATAAAATCCACGCGAATCGGGATTTCATTCGTGATCGAGATCGGCACTGATCAGCTAATACGGTAGCGATCGGCAGTCGCTTGGCAGCGAGCGAATCCCGACTCTGGGTAGACGACATCGAGCCTCAGCGGTTGACGCTCGAGGCGTCGCGGATCAGCGACCCGGTGGCCAAGCAAGTGCGCGAACTGGAATCGGTCGTAGTCGCGATACAGTAAACGCGTGACTGAATTACACTGCGTTTACAAAAGGCATGGTGGCGCTCGCGCGGTGATACCTGTCCTCCGCAAAAGCGTTTTGCTCGGGCTTGATCCGCCAAGTTTTTCGCAATCGTGAGCAGACAGAATCGATAGAGAAGGTCTCTAGCATTATGAGGGCAGAGTTGAGTTGGCGGAGGATTCTGAGCGATCTAGTTAACTTCCGCTGCGGCCCGCAGAAATCATTGACGCTTAAGCCGCACGGGCGGCGAGACGATATTCGTTCTAAAGGCTTTTCAAGATCGGGCGTGCTATTACTGGAGCCGGGTGGTCGAGTTGGTGCCGATTTCGCTACCAATGCGCCGTTCGCTCCAGCCGAGGCTCCGGGCCGTTCTTCTGCTTCCGGCTAAAATAATTCGCGGTGCACGCGCCCGGTGAGTGTGTTCATCCTTGGTAGGATGCTTGATTTGCTGTGCTCGGCTGGACGAGCGTTCCATTCCGACACCGTGGTCGTAGACCAGCTCTCCTCCCGTCTTGCCCTGGTAGAGAAGCGCACCCACCGCTACCGTAGCCGCGATCAAGAAAGCTACTCTCGTGCGTTCGACACGGCTGGACAACTCAAACATCACGCGCCACGCGGCCAGGATCAAGAATGCGTACATCAAGTATTGCCCGAGCACTGCGTGAGACAGGTACGCCGAGGCACTGCCCGACGCCACAAGTATCTGCTGTGCTGCTGGAGACATTGAATCCCACAACCGCTCCGCCTCAATGTCGCCAGTCAAATATGACAAAACGCTACTGAATGCGCCTGCGCTCATCAGCAGAAGCGACGTCGACCGTAGCTTCTCACGCCAAGCCGAAAAGAGACCAAAACGTCCGTGCGAGAGCAGAATCGCCATGGCGGAGAAGATTTCCGCGCCAATGCCGAACGTCAGCAGCGCGATCGTGAAGTGATCGACGATCGGATGCAGGTGGCAGGCGCTGACAAGTTGGGCAAACATTGGTTTATTCGACGACCGTGACCTTCATTCTCATGCTGCCATGACCGGAACCGCAGTAGCGGTCGCAGATCACGACGAAATCGCCGACTGTGTCGGGCGTGACGTTCACGTCTTTTGTAGCGTTGTTGGGGATGTCGGTATCAATTTTGAGCGGCTTCGACATGAAGCCATGCACCCGATCCGAGCTGTGCAGCCGCAGGATCACGGGTACGCCTTTCTTGAGCGTTATCTGACTCGGCGTGAACTCGAATTGCTTGGCGGCTATTTCTATTACCTTCGGGTGGTCGCTCGCGCGGGTCAGACCGACCATCGATGGCACAAGCATAAGCCCTACGTCGCATATCCCAGCGAGAAGAATGGCAGTTACTATTTTGCTCATAGTTGTGGTCTTCATTTCTCTACTCGTCCTTTGAGTCATTGTTTCCATGTTTGAGCATCTGGTCCATTCCGACCGTGCCGCCAAACTCGGCGGTAGCGAGCTCGACTTCCTCGATCTGCAAATCGCCGCCGTCGACGTTGCCGTTGACGCGCCGAATGCCGAGGTTCTTGAACGGCGCCGCTTTGTCGAAGGGGGCCGGCTTCTTAACCGGCGTTGTCGCAGGATCCGGGAACGCGAATATGAGGGAGCGCGCCGCGTACATTTTGGTGCTGCCAGCCTGATGGAAATTCTCGCGATGAATATGGCCATAGAGCACGGTTACGTTTTCGTACGGCGCAAGCGCATTCATCACCTCGTCGCCATCGCTGGTGAACCATTCCCATTCGGGTTTGAGGTCGAAAAGCGGGCGATGGGTGAACACGATGATCGGCGCGGTTTTGGGAAAGCGCGCGAGATCGGATTTCATCCACCGGAGCTGCTCAGCCCCGACCGCGGGCCGTCCCGCGGAGACGTTGTCGAGCGCAATGAAGTGCACGCCCCGGTAATCGAAGGAGTAACGCGTTGGACCCATGAATTCCCGAAACATGTCGCCACCGTCGAGCGCCGCGTCATTCTCGCCGGGTACGACCTTGATCTGCGCGCCGCCAATCTTGCTCGAGATCTGCTTGAAGAGCTTGAACCGTTTGGCGTGTTCATCAGGTGAGTCGGCGTCGTGGGTCAGGTCGCCGGTCACAATCACGAGTTCGGGAGGATTCTTTAGTCCGTTGATAGTCGCCACGGCGCTCTCGAAGGCTTTGGTGCCGAGCGGGTCGGGCGGTCCGTTGAAGCCGACGTGTGTATCGCTGAGTTGCACGAAGGAGAACGGCGCCGGCGCCTCACCGTTGAGCTCGGCGAGCGAGCGCATCATGCCCTCCGCGCGAGCGGTCTTTGTGAGAGCAGGAAAAACGCTGTATAGCGCTCCGATGCTGAGAGCTGTCCCTGACACGCGCAGGAACGATCGACGATCAAGTTTGGTTTTCATCTGAGTCCACCCTTGCGCTGATGAGCGCGTTCAGGGGTAAGACCCGGCTGCGCAGAGAAAATTCCCTTGATTGAGCATGAAAAGCCGTCGGGAATAAAATCATCGCGCTCGCGGTCTGGAACTAACTGGAAATGTGCGGGCGAAAGAAAAGCGTTTGCCAGACGACCCGAAAACACTCGACTTCGATCGTATGTTCCTTCCGCATATGGGTGCCGCCTACAATCTCGCGAGATGGCTGGTGCGCGACGATCACGACGCTCAGGACGTCGTACAGGAAGCCTATCTGCGCGCGTTTCGTTTTGCCTCGGGATTTCGCGGCGGCGACCCGCGCTCATGGATTCTCGCGATTGTGCGCAACACCTCCTTCACCTGGCTCAGCCGCAATCGCGGGTCCGACTCGCCCGCTGAGTTCGACGATAAGGTCCACACTCGCGAGATCGAACCGCGCGGTCTCGAAGCTGACGCCGTTCGTCAGGCGGACGGAGTGATGGTCCGTGCGGCGCTTGAGGAGCTGGCGAGCGAGTTTCGCGAAGTGATCGTGATGCGCGATATCGAGGGTCTCTCGTACAAAGAAATCGCCACCGCTGCCGACCTGCCGATTGGCACGGTGATGTCGCGGCTGGCTCGCGGGCGGGCCAAGCTCGCGCGGTTACTCAAGGAGCGCCTCGCCAAGGAGCAATGACGTGACTTGCGACGACGCGCGAGTACTGATGCACGCTCTGCTCGACGACGAGCTTGACCTTACCAAAGCGCTCGAGGTTCAGCGGCATATCGAGGGATGCCCTGAATGCGCTCGCGCGTTCGACATGTTCGCGGCGATGCGCTCGCGACTTAAGGACGAGGCATTGCGGTTCGAGGTTCCGTCGACTCTGGAGGAAAACATCAGCCGCGCAATTCGGGCGAGGACGCCAGAGGCATCGCGAAGCACGGTGTATCCGTCACGACGTGCGTCGTTGAGCCAGCGGGCGGCCTTGTTCGCTCTGCCGGCTGCACTAGCTGCGACGCTCGCGCTTGTCATCGTACCTCGCGCACTCAAATCAGGTGCAGGCCAGGATTTAGCGAATGAAGTAGTCGCGAGTCACGTAAGATCGCTGATGGCATCGCATCTGATGGACGTCGTTTCTACCGATAAACACACGGTCAAACCGTGGTTCAACGGCAAGCTCGATTTCTCACCGCCCGTAAACGATTTCGCCAAGGACGGATTCCCGCTGGTGGGCGGGCGCTTGGACTATATCGACGGACGGCCGGTCGCCGCGCTCGTCTATCAGCATGGCAGGCACGTGATCAACGTTTTCATCTGGCCTAGTTCAGGTGACACAACCAGTGAGGAGCGAATTGAGACAGAGCACGGCTATAACGTCGAACAGATGATAGTTGATGAAATGAACTGCTGGGTGGTTTCGGACTTGAATCCGGTTGAGCTCGGCAAGTTCGCAGCCTTGATTCGCCAAAAAGGCTGAAGCTGGCGGAGGCCCTCCCCTACTTAACTGTCGGTGGGAGTCGAGAGGCTTTGTTACTGATCGTGATCGCACTGCCTTTGACCGATGAGCGCTGGATCAGCGGGCGGCACGGAGCTCCGGCGAGCTTCAAGGCCCGCCATCGACGAAGCGCCTGTCGGAGAGCGTCCGGGTGGACATCGAGCAGGTAACAGATGCCGTCGAAAGAAAACGGTCCGTTATCCCCTCTCTGAAACAACCAGGACTTGACATCCGTAAATTCACGTATCTTGCGCCAGCTTTTCGCTCCCATGTTGATTTGAAAGCAACGCACCGCATCGGCCAAGACCGCATGCGCCAGCCGGCGTTCCGGTTCCATCTCCGGCTTGACGCGTCGGTCTGCATAAAATTGAACCGCCAAGATGTCCGAGGACTGGAACAGCGACTTATCTTGCAAATGAGCCAAGTGCACCTCCGATCTTGGTGCGGTTGTGCCGCAGTAACCTCGAATGTTGAGCGTAGGTGAGAACTCCGATAGCTACGCGATGGTCTTTCGTGGCGAGGTTTGGCAGTTGTGAACGTAAAGGTGCTGGGACCTGCCTGGATTGAGCTAAGGCTCCACCGCTTTAGCGTCCGTCGCTGCTATTTCAAAAGCATTGAGTGGCTTTTACTCATTCATGGACTTCTTGAAGTCATGAATAGCCTTGCCAACGGCGCCTCCAATATCGCCAAGCTTAGAAGGACCGAAAAGCACGAGAACGATTGCCAGCACCACAATTAAATGCGTCGGGGCGAAGAGATCCATAGGTTGGCGCGCTCCTTTCGTCGGATAGACCGCCTCGATCTATGGTTTATTCCTCTCTCTGGAACGATTGTTACGCCTCTGTGGTTGAGCGTCGCCGCAACGCCGTGGATGTCGACGCAA
Organism: Candidatus Binataceae bacterium; assembly: GCA_030038355.1. Taxonomy (GTDB): domain Bacteria; phylum Desulfobacterota; class Binatia; order Binatales; family Binataceae; genus JASHPB01. The sequence continues at coordinate 2,684 of JASHPB010000144.1, read as the reverse complement.
AAAGGACCCGCGGCTGCTTTAATTTCAATCCTGCAATCCGCTGTCTTTGATATAGCCTCAATTCCTTGATGCACATCAGGAACTTTTTCTTCGTCAGATGAGTTGGGACTTGAGGACGAACACAAAAGCCAAAGGATTTGAAACTCATGTTTGATGATTCGAGTCGTACCGATGCAATCCAGACAGTCAGTGACACTCTCAATGGTGCGAGAGTGAACAACCATTCCTCTTTGAGGTCCGGTCTAGGAACCGAGGAGAATAGATGGCGAGGCCCCCGCCCGGACAATCCTACAGGCGATCCTGGTGTGGACGCCGAGACTTATTTCGAGGACCTGCGTAAAGTTGTCGCGCCGCTTCGTAAACGGCTGCTCAACCATCCCATATATGAGGAGGTCAACTCCCTCAATCGGCTTCGGGAGTTCATGCGCATTCATGTGTTCGCGGTTTGGGATTTTATGTCGCTCGTAAAACGGCTACAGCGCGAGCTGACCACCAATGGCCTGCCTTGGATGCCGCCGGCCAGACCTGAAATCGCTCGATTTGCAAATGAAGTTGTACTCGGCGAGGAGACCGATCTTGACTTAAGGGGCAAGCCGCTCAGCCATTTCGAGCTGTATCTTCGCGCGATGGACGAGGTGGGCGCCAAAACCGATGACGTTAAAGCGTCAATCGCGAGAATCGGGTGGGGCGAGAGTTGGGAAGCTGCGCTAAGGGAACTGAATGCTCCAGAAGTGGTCAGCAGTTTCGTAAGAGAAACTCTGCGTTGCGCGATTTATGGTTCTGTAGTTGAAGTGGCATCCTACTTCTTCTTCGGTCGCGAGGACGTTATCCCGGAAATGTTCAAGAAACTGCTCGCACTCTGGAGTGGAGGAGCTGTCGAAGTTCCAAATTTCGCCTTTTACCTTGAGCGACATATCGAGTTAGACGGCGAAAGCCACGGACCCTTGGCGCGCCAGATGCTGACGGCCCTCGCCGGAACCGACGAGTACAAGTGGATGGTGGCGGCACGCGCCGCACAACAGGCCCTATCCAATCGCATCGCACTCTGGGACGGCGTCGTGGCTCATCTTAAAGACATAGGATAACTGCGCCGATCTGACGTCGCTGAAATCGACCGTCGAGCGCATACTCCTTAGTCTTTGAATCTAGTCTAACGAATCGAGACGATGATTTCGCGATTGTGCTCGGGAATATTTTTGTCTCTGCATTAGTCTTATGTGTCGAGATGGTGCCACAGCGTGCGCACAATGCTGGCGCACAAATTTTATCGTTTAACAAGAGGGGTTGATATGAGAAGAATGTTTTTTCGGATGTCCGTGATGCTGGTGAGCGCTTTGTTGCCGGCGGTAGCCCTTGCCGCTTCGTTCTCAGTTGGGTCGGTCGGCACGGTTCCAGGCCTTATTCCGAATCCCGCCAATGGCTATAAGGGACAATACCTTGGCGTCGAGGTTCGAGGATGGCTTTATCCTGCTAGTATGAAGACGCCACCGAACTCCAAACCGACATTTGGCCAATTCGGATCGACGAGGTATGCGATGATTTTGAGCCGCAACTTATCCGCAGATGGCGAGACCAGCCCGCTCGGTGTCAACGAGTATGAGAACTCTCGGTCAGACTTTGAATTTCAAAGTACGATGAGCCGCAAGTTGCTCAGGATTGTAGTCGACTCTCGCCAAGGGAAGTCTTTGGAGAGTGAGCTGCTCAGTGCCGATAAGCCCATCGCGCTGGAAGGCCAAATCAGCGATTCGGCGAGTCCGATACTGACCGTTCGGCAGATTGCTGAGCCAAAGGCCAATGAATCTACGTCTCAGCCGACCCACTTGGCGAATCCGCTTGCTTCTCGTTTTTAGCAGATCAGACCGAACTAGGTTTACCACAATCCGCCGACAAAACGCTGGTGCTGCGCGCAGACGAGAAAAGCCAGGTGCAGGCGCTGGAGCGCACCCAACCGCTGCTGCCGATGGGACTGGGCTACGTCGCAGGCGTGACCCACGATTATTACCGCCACGGCACCACCACCCTGTTTGCGGCGCTCGACGTGCTCGACGGCAAAGTGGTCACCCAGTGCAAACCGCGCCACCGCCATCAGCAATTCTTGGGCTTTCTCCACCATCTGGATTCCAGCATCCCGCCCGGACTTGAGGTCCATCTGAGCGCGGACAACTACGGCACCCACAAGCGCCCCAGACGAAGGGGCGACGATGGAGGTTGTAGTGAGCGAGGTAGGCGTCGATCTTGTGCACCAATTCTTTGACATTGCGAAATGAGCCGCGCCGGATGGCCTGCTGGGTGATGAAGCCGAACCAGCGCTCGACCTGATTGAGCCAACTGGCATAGGTCGGAGTGTAGTGCATGTGATAGCGCGGATGACGGACCAGCCAGGCCTTGACCCTGGGATGCTTGTGGGTGCCGTAGTTGTCCGCGATCAAATGGACCTCAAGTCCGGGCGGGATGCTGGAATCCAAATGGTGGAGAAAGCCCAAGAATTGCTGATGGCGGTGGCGCGGTTTGCACTGGGTGACCACTTTGCCGTCGAGCACGTCGAGCGCCGCAAACAGGGTGGTGGTGCCGTGGCGGTAATAATCGTGGGTCACGCCTTCGACGTAGCCCAGTCCCATCGGCAGCAGCGGTTGGGTGCGCTCCAGCGCCTGCACCTGGCTTTTCTCGTCCACGCACAGCACCAG
>JASHPB010000143.1 GCA_030038355.1 Candidatus Binataceae bacterium | reverse complement strand
GAGGCGTTTTATTTCTACATACCGGTGATACTGGCCGGGATGCTGCCGTGGTCGTTGATGGTGCCGATTCTTACCTGGCGCGATTCGACACCGAATCCGGCGCGGCGCTTCTGCCTTGCCGCCGCCACGGTGATCATCGTGCTGTTCTCGATCGCGAGTGCGAAGCTGATTCCCTACGCGCTGCCCGCCGTTCCGTTTCTCGCGATCCTGATTGCCGACGGCCTCGCCGCGTGCCTTTGGCCTGCCGATGCCGCGCGTACGCCGCGTCCGCCCGACTCGCGCATCCTGGTCGAGAGCGGCGCGCTGCTCGTCCTCATGGGCATCGCCGCCGGCGTGGTTGCAATGATGGCCGCGCATATCCGCACGCCGTACGTGATGGCTGCGCGGCCGGCGCTCTACGCCGCCGCGGCGATTTTTAGCGCGTGGGGAATCGTCGCAACGATCTGCTTCATCGGCCGGCGCCGAACGCTTGGAATCGCATGCGTGGTCGCCGCGATGACGTTCGCACTCTTCGCGGGCACCTACGCGCGAATCGAAGTCGAGCCGCTCCGTTCGTATGCCGGCCTCTGCCGCGCGGTCGCGAGAGCAGCGGGTAAGGCGCCGATCATCTGCTACCATCGATACGTTCAGGCCCTGCCGTTTTACAATCGGCGCCGCGTGATACTGCTCGGCGCCCGCACCGAGCTCGATTTCGGCGCGCGGCGCGATCCTGAGATGCAGCAGTGGTTTTGGAGGAAGGATGATCAGTTGTTTGATTTCTGGGATCAGTCGGGCACGAAGGTGGTCGTACTCGACGAGGCCGACCTCGAGCGGATGAAGGCACAGCTTGCGAACTTCGAGATCATCGCGGCAGAAGGCCGCAAACGCGCGATAATCAAATACCCCGTGGGAGCATCGAACTGACTTGGCAGCCGCGGTGACTTCGGAACGCGCCCGCAGGGGGCATCCGTATCGTGCCTACGTAATACGTGCGGGCCTCGGCGTCGCGGTGGTTGCGTTCTTGCTCTCGCATTACGATGCCCGCCCGATCCTCAGGATCCTTTCGCACGAAGGCGCGGCGTGGTTCGCAGCGGCGGTGGTGCTTTACATCGCGGGCCAGGTGATGTCGACGTGGCGTTGGATGCTGTTGGCATACGCGCTGAAACTGCGCGGCGCGTGGGTAGATTTCCTGCGCTTTTATTTCATCGGCATGTTCACGAACACCTTCGTACCGGGATTGGTCGGTGGCGACGCGGCGCGAGCCTTTTATCTCGGTCGGCGCTACGAGAAGATGGGCGCGGCGGTCGCCGCAACAATCGCCGACCGGTTCTATGGACTTTTGGCGTTATTCTGGCTCGCCGCTTTGGCGGTAGTGTTTCTCGGAGCTGATACGGTACCGCCCTCGGTCAGGCATCCGACGGTTATTGTCGGCGCCATCGCACTCGCGGGATTCGTCGCCTCGCCACTTGTCGCGCGGATCGTTGATTTTCTGCCACATCGGATCCGGCGGTGGGGGGAAATCGTCTTGCCGTACCTGCGCGAGCCGCAGACAACGCTGTTGCCGATCCTGCTCTCGTTCGTGCTGCAGACGTCGTTAGCAATCTGTCAATGGCTGCTGGCGCGCGGATTGGGGCTCGAGGTACCGGTGGCGCTGTTTATCGTGATGGTGCCCATCGCGAACGTGTTCGCCAGCCTGCCGATCACCTTGAATGGCCTGGGAGTACGTGAAACCGCCTATTTGTTCCTGTTCGGGTTGGCCGGAATTCGCCATGAGGATGCAATTGCGCTGGGATTGTTGTGGTTCGCCGCGACGATGATCGGCGGCCTGACCGGCGGGATAGCCTTCGTCACGACGCGAACCGGTACCATCGAACAGGTCAGCATCGCACCGGAATCGATGGCATCGCACTAAAGTTACATCTACCGTCTATAAGCGTCTTAAATCTTCAAGTGGGAAATCGTCAGGTTATTCGGTCGAAATCTTGCGTGTCTGCGGCCGCCCGATGTATAGTTCCGACTAACCAAGCGGACAGGCACGCGGAGCCAGCACCCCTATGGACGTGATGAAAACCCTGTTCCTGAACCCGCCTTCCTACGATGATTTCGACGGGGGCGCAGGTTCGCGATACCAGGCTACTCGTGAAGTCTGGTCGTTCTGGTACCCCACTTGGCTGGCCTACCCCGCGGGCATGATCCCCGGGGCGCGTCTGCTCGACGCACCCCCGCATGGTTACACGGTTGAGAAGACGATCAACGAAGCGAAAAGTTACGACTTTGTCGTGATTCACACTTCGACGCCCTCGCTCCGCATGGATCTACGTACGGCCGAGGCAATCAAGGCCGCCAATCCCAACGCCATAATCGCGATGGTCGGCGGACATCCGACCGCCCGCCCCGAAGAAGTGCTCACGCTTTCCAGCGCCGTCGATATTGCCGGCCGCAAGGAGTTCGACTACTCGATGCTCGAGGTCGCCGCGGGCCGCGACTGGAGCACGATCGGCGGCATCAGCTACCGTCAGCACGGCACGATCTCGCACAATCCTGACCGCGCGGTCCTCAGCGACGGGGAACTGGACAAGCTACCGTTCGTAACCGAGGTTTACAATCGCGACCTCGACTACCTGAAATACAACAGCCCGTACTGCCAATATCCATACGTTTCGATGTATACCGGGCGCGGATGCCCGGCGCGATGCACATTCTGCCTCTGGCCCCAGGTCACGCAGGGCCATCGTTACCGTGTGCGCAGCCCCGAGAACGTCTTCGAAGAAGTCTCGGCGATGAAGACGAAGTTCCCCAAGATGAAGGAACTGTTCTTCGACGATGACACCTTTACTGCCGATCCGGCCCGCGCACGGCGAATCGCGCAACTCCTCAAGCCGCTCGGGGTCACCTGGTCAACCAACTCGCGCGCCAACGTCGATTACGAAACGCTCAAGATCATGAAGGACGGCGGGCTGCGCCTGTTCGTAATCGGCTACGAGTCCGGTAACGCTCAGATACTCAAGAACATCAAAAAGGGGGTCGGACTGGACCGTGCAAGACGCTTCACTCGCGATTGCCGCGATATTGGCATCTTGATTCACGGCACCTTCATCCTCGGCCTGCCCGGCGAGACCAAGGAGACTATCGAAGAATCGATGCGGTTCGCGCGCGAAATGGATTGCGAGACGGTCCAGGTGTCGCTCGCCTCGCCCTACCCCGGCACCGAGCTGTTCGAATACGTAACCGCCAACGGTTACCTCGCCGTGGACCCGCTGCTCGATCAGGACGGCTACCAGAAGTGCACCATCACCTATCCGGGCCTCACCAACGATGAAATCTACGGCGCGGTTGAGCGCTTCTATCGGAGCTTCTATTTCCGCCCGCGTTATATCTTCAAATCTGTCAAAAAAATGCTCTCGTCGCGTGAGGAATGTGCGCGGCTGCTCAAGGAGGGAATGCAGTTCATGTCGACCATGCGCCAGCGTCGCAACCAGATGACGGCGCAGCCGGCTGCCTAACGAAATGAAGCAAACCAGTTCCGGCGGCGCAGCCCACGCAGCAGAGCGGCAAGCGTACAATCGAACAAACTAAGCGATGAACCTCCTTACCTGCATCGCAACCGTGGGGGTGTTGATCTCGATCGGCTACTACCTGATCTCACTCGTACTCGCGCTCAGATTCTCGCACCGCATCGACAAGCTGCCCGCCCCGCTCGCAAAGATTCCGCCGCGGGTGGCGATGCTGAAGCCGCTGCATGGCACCAACGAGAGCCTCGCTGACAATCTGATGAGCTTCCTTGAACTCGCGTACCCGCGTGCGGAGTACTATTTCGGCGTCTCCGACTACGAGGATCGCGCCGCGGAAGTCCCGGTGATGCTCCGGCCGCGCTACCAGTTCGCCAACATGACGATGGTCGTCGGTGAGGAGCCGCACTGCGCCAATCACAAGATCGGCAAGATCATCAAGATGGCCGATCGCGCGGAGAAGTGTGAAATCTTCGCCCTGAGCGACGCGGACGTCGCCGTCGAACGCGACCATCTGCGGCGGATCGTGAGCGAATTTTCAGACGACGAGAAAATCGGCGCCGTGACCTGCGCTTACCGCGCGCGCCCCTCGGGTCCGTTCGCATCGCGACTCGAGGCTGCCTTCGCCAACACCGATTTCTTCCCGCAGATTCTGATTTCCGAAGCGATCGAGCCGATGAACTACGCGATGGGCGCGACGATGGCTTTCAAACGCGAGGCGATCGACGCGATCGGCGGTTTTCGCGCGGTCAAGGACATGCTGGCCGACGATTATTTCCTCGGCAACCTGATTGCGGAACGCGGCTACAAGATCAAGCTTTCGAGTTCGATCGTCACGCTCACCTGCGAGGAATCGACCTTCGCCGACTTCTGGAAGCATCAACTCAGATGGGCGCGCACCTATCGCACGGCTCGGCCGGTCAGTGTTGGCACAATTTTCACCCATGGACCGTTCTGGGCGATCGTGCTGATGTTCACGCATTTCAGTCCGCTGGCGATCGCCGCGACCGCCGCCGTCCTCGCGACCCGCGTCGCGACCTCGGCGGTGATGATCGGGCGCGTGCTGAAGATGCCGGACATGCTGCGCGACATCTGGCTGGTGCCGCTCAAGGACCTCATCATGACGGGAGTCTGGTTGGCCAGCCTGACCAGCAACAAGGTGCGCTGGGCCGGGCGCGAGTTCAAGATCATGCGCGGCGGCGCGATGCGTGAGTTGACAGTCAGCGAGACGCGCACGCGCGCTGAACGCCTTAGCGCGTAAACCCCAACTTATTTCCGCTGCTTTAGAAGCGCGCGAGCGGGACCGCAAGGCCCGGCACGTCGGCGCGCAGCCTGTAGATCGTTCCCTTCTTCGAGGCATCTTCCGTGTGGTCTGCAGTCACGACGTAAAGCTCGGCACGATCCCTGCCGCCAAAAGTCAGGCTCGTAACCATCGTGGCCGGGAACTTGATCCGCTTCTTCACCGTGCCGCTCTTGTCGAAGTGGACCACTTCGCCGACGCGCACTGCTGCGACCCACACGCCGCCATCGGCATCGACAGCGAGCCCATCGGGCATGCCTTCGGGCAACTTGGCAAAGATCCTCCGATCCTTGACGCCGTGGTCCGCGGTCAGGTCATATGCCCAGACCGCCTGGGTGGGAGAATCCGAATGATACAGCAGCTTGCGGTCGGGGCTCAGGCCTAAACCATTTGTCACCTCGATACCGTCCCACAGTTTGGTGGCGCGGCCCGGCGGATCGATGCGAAACAGGCTCCCCGGAATGGGCTTGTTGTTGCTCAGTGGATCGAAATTGAGGTTGCCAGTGTAAATGCTGCCCTGATCGTTGGTAGTCAGGTCGTTGAGGCCCATCAGCGGCTTGCCTTCCCACTCTGTGAAGAGATCGCGGCTCTTGCCGGTCTTCTCGTCGAACAGGATCAGGCTGCGGCCTGTCGTGACGAGGCCACCGCCATGGTTGAACATCATGCCGCCGACGCCGCGCCGTTTGGGAATCACGGTCTCGATCCTGCCGTCGGGATTGCGCCTGTACACGCCACCGTTGGGCACGTCGGAGAAGTAGAGTCGTCCCTGCTCATCGACACGCGGCGCCTCGATAAGCCCATAGCCGCTGGCAAGCATCTCGAATTGCATCGCGATGAACCTCCATCACCCGCTTAGCACGGACCGAGTCAGCTCTGCGAGCATTGAGTTTGAGCGTCGCCAATTTAGGCGTCCGATGACAAATCGATCACTTGACCAAGGCGCACGAAGCGGCAACGGCGACAAATTTGCATCCAATCATCTGATGCAACCCGATTGCTCGCGCGCTCGTCTTCCCCCACGCGACAATTTTTTTCCTAGGCGAGTGAGCGCAGGTTGGGAAGGAAACTGGTGGCGATGAATTCAACGCCAAACTATCGATCAGGCAGGATTCCGCAACGAACTTCTATATGACGCGGAAAGTGACTTAGCCATGAAAAAGGAAATTTTAAGGGTCATCATAGCCACGACCATCGCGCTTGGCGTCTGCTTCTTGATGCTCACAGCGCAAGCCTCGGCGCAGGGACTGAGCGGTCTCTCGCAATATTTCGGCGGCCATTCTCATTCGCAGAGTTCAGGGCAGTCCGAAGGGTCAATCGTGGTCCAGCGTGGAGACGCGCCTTTTGTCGGCACCTTCCAGGGTCAGCAGAAGGCCGCGCCCGATGAGATTCTCAACACTACCTTCGCCTGTTATCCGGCGCACGACTCTGCTTTGCCCCACGATCAGGCATTTATCTGCTATACGCCGTCGAAGTCGAGCGCTTCTGAGTAGGCGGAACTCTCGAGGGCGCTTCGGGAATGTTTTTCACCGTCGACCAATTGGAAACCCTGACCGGTGCTCGCCTGCGTGCGCGCGGCGCAGTTCAACATTGCGCGCTGGCTATGCGTCGATGGGTGAGTTCGGGTCCTCGGGCACGATCGGCAGCGGAGCGGTGGGGCGCGGGCGATTCTGGTCTGCGATGCGCAAGCGGCGGTGACACAGATAGATCAGAATGGGCTGCAGTACCCGCGTGATGAGCGCGATCGCGATGCATCCACCGATCACGACGATCGCTAGCGGGCGCTGAGTCTGCGCGCCGATCTTGGTCGACAGGGCCGCAGGCAGCAGGCCGAGTCCGTCAACTGTCGCCGTCATCATGACCGCGCGGAAACGGCGATCCGAACCCATGATGATCGATTCGACGAAGGGATGGCCTTCCTCCCAAAGTTGCCGGATGTAGAAACTCAGCAGCACGCCGTCCATCACGGCGATGCCGAAGATCGAGATGAATCCAACGGCGGCCGACACGCTGAACGGCGTCTGCGTCAGGATGAGGCCGAGGATTCCGCCGAGGCAGGCGACCGGAATCTGCGCCATGATCACGAAGGTGTCGATTAACGACGTGGTCGCGCCGTAGAGCACGCCCGCAATCAGCAACAGCGCGAACGGCACGACGATCATTAGCCGGCGATTCGCCGCCTGCAGCTCGCCATATTCGCCGGCCCATTCGAGATGGTCGCCTTCGGGTAGTTTCACCTGTTTCGCGATATTGCGTTTGGCATCGAGTACAGCGCTCTGCAGATCGCGTCCTCGCACTGAGAAGCGCACCGGCACGTAGCGTTGCAGCTCGTCGCGATAGATGAACGATGCGCCTTGGGCGGTCGCAACATTTGCGACCTGGTCGAGCGGAACCAGTCCGCCGGACGGCAAGCTCAGGCGGATCTGCTTGATCGCGTCGAGGCTCTCGCGATACTGCGGCATCCATCGCACGACCAAGTCAAAGCGGCGGTCACCTTGGAGTACCTGAGTCACAGCTTCGCCGCCGATCGCGGCCTGCACGACGTTCGCCACGTCGCCGACGTTGAGACCGTAGCGAGCGCATGCGATACGATTCGGTGTAATTTGCAGATTCGGCTGGCCCATCGAGCGCAGCACCGCCGCATCGGTCACGCCCGGTACCTTGTCGAGCACGGCCTTGATCTGATTGGCAATAATCTCGTCCTCGGCGATGTCTTGGCCGAAGACTTTCACCGCATTCTCGCCCGATTTGACGCCCGACAGCGCCTCATCGACGTTATCCTCGATGTTCTGCGAATAGCTGAATGCGACGCCGGGGAACCGCCGCGTGAGCTTGCGGTCGATTTCGCCTACCAATTTCTCCTTGTTCAAACCGCGCGGCCATTGGTCTTCGGGCTTCAGGTCAACTGAGAATTCGACACTGAAAAACCCGGCGGTCTCGGTGCCATCGTCGGGCCGGCCAAGCTGCGAGACGACGGTGGTCACCTCGGGAAAACTCTCGAACACGTCACGCATCTGGTTGACGAGCTTGGCGCCATGCTCGAGCGAAATCGTGAGGGGCATGATCGCATGCGCCCAGATATTGCCCTCCTCGAGCTTGGGCAGGAATTGACCGCCCAGCAGCGGGAAGAGCGAGAGCACTCCAGCGACCGCGACCAGGATGACGGTCAGCGTGAGACGCGGCCATCTCAGCACTCGAACGAAGACCGCATGATAACCGTGCGAGAAACCCTGCCAAATCGGATTGTGAATCACGCTCATGCCGCGCCCGAAAAAGAACGAGCTCAGCACCGGCGACAGCGTGATCGCGAGCAGGATCGCGGTCGCGAGCGCGAACGCGTAGGTATGCGACATCGGCGAGAAGATCGCGCCCTCGACCCCCCGCATGGTGAACAGTGGCAGGAACGCGATGACGAAAATCACCGTCGAGAACAGCATCGGCTGGCCGACTTCCTGCGCCGCCTGCAGGATGCGAAGGCGGATACTCTCGCGCATCCGCTCGGGAGCAGTCAGGTGCCGTTCGATGTTCTCCATCACGATGACGGTCGAGTCGATGATGATCCCGAAATCGATCGCGCCCAACGAAATCAGGTTGGCCGGCGTGTTCGAGATGTGCATCAGCATGAATGCACCGCAGAGCGCGAGCGGAATGTTTATCGCGGCGATGATCGCGGCGCGCAAATTGCCGAGGAAGAAGACCAAAACCAGGAACACCAGCGCCATGCCGATCGTGAGGTTCTCGAGCACGGTGTGGAGCGTGGTCTCGACCAGCTTGGTGCGGTCGTAATAGGGCACGACCTTGTAGCCGTGCGGCAGGATGCCCGAGGTGTTAAGGTCCTGTACCTTCGCCTCGACGCCCTTCAGCGTGTCGAGCGTGTTGCCGTACTTGCGCATCAGCACGATGCCGGTGACGACTTCGTTCTGATCGTTCATGCCCACGATGCCGAGACGCGGCGCATAGCCGACCTCGACGTCAGCGACGTTCGAGACCTTGATCGGCGTTGACTTGGCGGTGTTCAGCACCACGTTGCCGATATCCTCGAGCGAGCGGAAAAAGCCCAGCCCGCGCACATCGAAGGCCTGCTCGCCAACGGTCATGTAATTGCCGCCCGCGTTGGTGTTCGAGTTCTGCAGCGCCGCGATCAGCGTCGTCAGGGGAATCTGGTAATAGTTGAGCCGGCGCGGGTCGACCTCGACCTGGTACTGCTTGGTCAAACCGCCGAAGCCGGAGACATCCTCGACGCCGGGAACGGTGCGTAGCTGTTTCTCGAGAATCCAGTCCTCGACTTCCTTCTCGCGGATCAGATCGTGATCGGGACTCTGCACCGAGTAGCGATAGATTTCGCCGATCGGATTGTCGGGCGAGATGCCGGGCGTGATGCCCTGCGGCAAGGTGACGAATCCAAGGCGGTTAATCGTCTCGACGCGATCCCAGTAGTAATCGCTGTCCCACGAGAAGTAGCACTTGATGTCCGAGAGGCCGTACAGCGAAATCGATCGCATCGCCTCAAGATTGCGCATCCCGGCAAGGCCGTACTCGGTCGGCACGGTGATAAGTTTTTCGACTTCCTCGGCCGAGAGCCCATTCGGCAGAGTGAGCACCTCGACCAGCGGCTGCACCGGATCGGGATAAGCTTCGATATCGAGCTCTGCGAACGAAAAGGCGCCCGCCAGAAACAGCATCAGCGCGATGCCAAGCACCACCACGCGCTCGCGCAGCGCCAACGCCATCAGCGAACGAATCATTGGGTACTCACGATGACCGCCGCGGCCTCACTTTCGAGGCGCGATCAGGAACTCTCACCATGCACCTGATGCCAAAGTGCATTGACCTGGATCGTCTCGCCGGTGACAACGCGCTCACCGGCTCTGAGGCCGCCAGTGACGCGCACATAGCCGGCGCGGCTCCACGAGGCGATCGAAACCTTGCGCCGCTCGAATTCGCCGGCACTGGTTTCGACGAACGCGAAGTAGGCATCGGTATCGAAGACGAGCGCGTCCTGCGGAACGACCAGCGCGCTGCCGGGACGCGTGACGATTCTGACCGTCGCGAGCATCTGCGGCTTTAGTTTGCCGCCGGGATTGCGAATCTCGCAGCGAATCTGCGCGGTGTGAGTGTTGGGATCGATATTCGGGCTGATACGCGCAATCGTGCCGGAGAAAGTCTCGTCCGGATACGCCATCGTCACGGCGGTCAAATCCTGGCCGACGTGAACTCGCGCCAGGTCATCCTCGTAGATATCTCCGGTGATCCAAACGTTGTCGATCGTGCCGAGCGCGAATAGTTCGTCACCAGGATTCACCGCCGAGCCCCTGAGCGCCTTGTTTTCGACCACCGTGCCGCTGATCGGTGCGCGCATCCAGACCACGGGGTCGGGCTGCGTCAGCGCGCTGATATCGGAGTCCTCCATTCCGAGCAGCTCCAGTTTGCGCCGTGCCGCGGTCACCAGCGAAGCCGCGAAGTCCAACGAACCAGCGCCCGCCTGCTTGCCCGTCCTCGAGGTCTGGCGGGCCTCGAGATACTCCGCCTCGGCGGTCATGAAATCGGGACTATAGAGCGCAAGAATCTTCTCGCCGCGGCGCACGTTGTCCCAGACCGAGACCAGGTTCTGCTCGATTCGTCCCTGCACGCGCGAAACGATCGTCGAGACGCGGCGGTCGTCGAACGTGATTTGGCCGGAGGTCTCGAGCACGCCCGGGAGCGAGCTCTCTTCGACCTCCTGAATCGTCATCCCGGGGATTCGCCCCGCGCTGATCTGCAGCACATCAGCTTCGCCCTGCTGCTGAATCATCTGCGGAACCCACGGTGTCGCATCAGGCGTGGCGGCACGGCTCGACGCCTGCCCCTGGCATCCCGCCAGAGCGAGCACGATAGCGAGCGGCAACAGGCGCCCGGTGCTGCGGGAATCAATCATTTGGCCAAAGGCGCTCCGATTGCCTGCTCGAGGGCGACTTCGCCCGCCAAAAACTGATTCGCCGCCTGCAGGTAGTTGATACGAGCTGCGTAGCTTCGTTGCAGAGCGCCGGAGAGCGTCACGAAATCAATCTTGCCACTCTGATACGCGATCAGCGCAACGCGAAAATCCTGCGCCGCCAGCGGGGTCAGGCTATCGCGATAGACCGACGCATTGTAATAGGCGAACTGGGCGCTGCGATAAAGCGTCGTTACCGTGGCCGCGGTCTGACTTCGCAGCGAGGCGAGATCGGTGCGCGATGCCGCCAGATCGGTTCGCGCGCGCGCGACATCCTCGTTCTGCTTGATCCAGAAAAAGATCGGCAGGTTGAAGCCGATGATCCCGACCCAATCGTTCGGCTGCGTCGGCGTCGGCGCGAAGGCCGGTATGAGGTATTGGTCGTATTGTACGCCGAGGGTGAAATCCGGCAGGTATTCCATTTTCGCGAGGCTCAGCGCGGTGTTGAAGTTGCGTTCGCTGAGCGCCGCTTCGAGGATTTCCTGGCGCGCCGCATAGGCGCGGTCGATCAGCGGATCGAGCGGCGCAGTCAGTGCCTCAAGCCTCAGCGTGCGGTCGATATTCAGATGCTCTCCCGGCGGGCGGAAGAGCAGTTGGTCGAGCGTAGTCTGGTCGTTGGCGATCGAAGTTTCGTACTGCTTTTCAAGTTGGCGTCCCGCAGTGAGATCGTACTCGGCACTGATCACGTCGGTCTGCGTGACTTGCGACGCCGAGTAGGCGATCTGCGTGACCTTGAGCACCTGATCGAGGCTCGCGTTGTTCTCGAGGTTAACTGCGGCAAGAGCGCTGTCGAGCAGGAGTTGGTAGTAGCCGGTCAGCACCGCGGCTCGGAGATCGCGAATCGTGGCGGCCAGCGCAAGCCGAGCGATCTGGGCAGTGCGCACGGCCTGGTCGCGTTGATAGAAAGCCTTGCCTGGAAACTGGAAATTTTCGCTGAAGTTGAACTCGCGCAGGGCGGCACGGCCAACCGGGCTCTTCACGCTGTCACTGTTGGTATAGGTGAAGATGGGGTCGTTGGGCGCGACGGTTTGCTTTATCGAATGCTCCGCCGACTGCCATCGGTAGCGGGCGGATTTGACCTGCGGATTGACCGCGATCGCCATCTCGACCAGTTGATCGGCCGTGAGCGGCGCCTCGGCTGGCGCGGCGGTTGCCGCCGTCAACAACAAGCAAACCAGCGCGACAATCCCGCGCACAATCTGGTTGGTCCGATTTCGCATCGTCAGTGCCTGGTCCTCTGCCGCGCCACGCTGAGATGGGGTCTTTCCAGATAGACGCGCCCGCTCCTCCTTAGTTGTTCTCCGCCCGAACAGCAATCGACCAACAATTAAATCGGTTTTAGGAGTCGTCCGAAAGATGAGGATTGACGGAGAGGCCTGGTCGCCGAAGGAGATCGCGGCGATGCCGCCGGCGAGGTCACTTCGAAGGTCTCGGCGGGAATTCAGTGCGCGGCGGCTGCGGCTGCCGCCTGCTGTATCGATCGCACGTAGAGCACGACCTGCCAGCGCTGATGCGGCGGCAGCGAATCGGCGTACGACGGCATCGTGAGGATACCGTCAGTGATTGCACCGTAGATGTAACCGTCGGGCAGATCTTTGCTCGCTCCGGCGACGAGGTTCTGCGCCGGCTTGATGAGGATTTTGGTCACGGGACCATCGCCCTCGCCGCTCGAGCCGTGGCACGGCGCGCAGTTGGTGAGGAAGAGCTCCTTGCCGGCGGCGAGATTCCCGGGCGTCGGCTCGAGCGGATTATGCATTTTGACCGTCGCCATCTCGAGGCTGATCGGCGGCTCGCCGTCGACCGGCAAGGTATCGGACGGAGTGACGCGCGGCGCAACTGCATAGGGCTGCACCGCGGGCGTGCGATACATATCAATGTCCCACGGAAAACAGAACGCGGGCGAGGCAACCAGCCCGAGCATCGACACGAGCGCGCCGCCAGCCGCCATAATCGTAGAGGTGCGCGCCCGAGTCTTGGCACAACTAATCAACTTCAGAGCCTGCTTGTTTACGACCGACTCACTTCTTTACCACGATCGTGCCCACCATGCCGGCCTTCTCGTGCGGCAGGCAGAAGTAGTGATAAGTGCCCGGTACCTTAAACGTATAGTCGTACTTGCCGCCGGGTGGAAGGAAGCCCGAGTCGAACGCCTTGGCGCCCGCCGGCATCGACACGTCCTTGGGATTCTGGGCCTCAGCGGCCTCGGTCGAGACTGAATGGACGGTTGCGCCATTGTTGATCCATTCTACGGTCTCGCCGGTTTTGATCGTCACTTTGTCAGGCGAATAGAACGGTTCCTTGTCCGACATCTTGATCACCAGCGGCGAACTGGCCGCTCGGGCCGGATCGGGCAACAAAGCAAGCGCCGCCGCCACGGCGGCCGCGGCAACGACGATCGCTATTCTGAGCATTGTGCGGCCGTCGCTGCGGGTTTGGGCGCCCTCCTCGGTGCGCACCGGGTTGAATCCAAAAACTGAACTAGCCATGAAACTCCTGCGGGGTTTTATTGACGCGGGGAGCCTCGCAACCCCGCATAAATGCTACGAAATCGGCCGATTTTGATTAGCCGCTTTTATATTAGTGATGCTCATGTCTTAATCTCAACGCATCACTATTCTTAATTCTATAGCACTAATCGATTGGCGCAAGAGGCGCGCGCTGATTTGCATTCGCGCGTGCCTCTCGATTTTTCAGCGGATCGACGCCGATGCGGCGTCACGACCGTGGCGCGGGACGCCTACGCGCCCCGCGCCGAAGAATCACTGATTCGTGAGTTTCGCGCTTAGGCCGCGGACTTCAGCGGCGCGCTCTTGAAGTCGAGTCCGCGCGATCCCGCATCGACCGTGATGTGCGAGCCGTCGCGCACTTCCCCGCTTATCAGCTTGCGCCCAAGCGCGGTCTCGATCTCGCGCTGGATCAAGCGCTTCAGCGGGCGCGCACCGTATGAGGGATCGTAACCGCGCTCGGCCAGGAAGTCGCGCGCCTTGTCGGTCAGCTCGATCTCGATTTTGCGCTCGGCCAGGCGCTTGCGCAGATTTCCGAGCTGGATATCGACGATCTGGCGGAGCTGCTCGCGGGCGAGCGGATGGAACACCACAATCTCGTCGACGCGATTAAGAAACTCGGGCCTGAAGTGCGCGCGCAGCACCTCGAGCGCCTCCGACTTCATCCGATCGTAATCCTGACCCTTGAACGACAGGATTAACTGACTTGCGATATTCGACGTCATGATGACGACAGTGTTGCGGAAATCGACCGTGCGGCCGTGGCCGTCGGTGAGGCGCCCGTCGTCGAGCAACTGGAGCAGAATGTTGAAGACGTCGGCGTGCGCCTTTTCGATCTCGTCGAACAGGATCACCGAGTACGGACGCCGTCGCACCGCCTCCGTCAGCTGACCGCCCTCCTCGAAACCGACGTAGCCCGGAGGCGCACCGACCAGCCGCGACACGGTGTGCTTTTCCATGTACTCAGACATGTCGATTCGGACCATCGCGGCTTCGTCGTCGAACAGGAACTCGGCCAGCGCACGCGCGAGCTCGGTCTTTCCGACGCCGGTCGGGCCCAGGAAGATGAATGACCCAATTGGCCGATTGGGATCCTTGAGTCCCGAGCGCGCACGAATCACCGCGTCGGCCACGGCCGCCACCGCCTCGTCCTGGCCGATCACGCGCTTATGCAGATGCTCCTCGAGATGCGCGAGCTTTTGCACCTCGCCCTCGAGCAGACGCGACACCGGAATTCCGGTCCAGCGCGCGACTACCGCGGCGATGTCGTCCTCGTCGACTTCTTCCTTGATGAGGCGCGAGCCGCCGGCGTTCTGCTTGACAAGCCGCTCCTCTTCGGCGGCAAGGTCCTTCTCGAGGGTCGCGAGCTTGCCGTACTGCAGCTCCGCCACCTTGTTGAGATCGTACTCGCGCTTGGCTTTCTCGATTGCCTGGCGCGTCTGCTCGATCTCGGCCTTGATCTTGGCGAGCTTCTCGAGTCCGCCCTTCTCGCGCTCCCACTGCGCCTGCAGCACGGCCCGTTTGTCCTTGACCTCGGACAATTCCTTCTCAAGCTTGGTCAGGCGGTCGCGCGAGGCCGCGTCGGTCTCGCGCTTCAAAGCCTCGCGCTCGATTTCGAGCTGCATCACGCGCCGGTTGACCTCGTCGATCTCCACCGGCATCGATTCTTTTTCGGTGCGGAGCTTGGCCGCCGCTTCATCGACCAAGTCGATCGCCTTGTCGGGCAGATAGCGATCGGTGATGTAACGATTGGAGAGCACGGCCGCCGTCACGAGCGCGGAATCCTTGATACGGATGCCGTGGTGAACCTCGTAGCGCTCCTTGAGTCCACGCAGGATTGAAATGGTGTCCTCGACGCTCGGTTCCTCGACCAGCACGGGTTGGAAGCGGCGCTCGAGCGCGGCATCCTTCTCGATATGTTTGCGGTACTCGTCGAGCGTGGTCGCACCGATACAATGAAGTTCGCCGCGCGCGAGCATCGGCTTCAGCAGGTTGGAGGCGTCCATCGCGCCTTCGGCGGCGCCCGCGCCGACAACGGTGTGGAGCTCGTCGATAAAGAGAATGATCTCGCCCGCAGCCTCCTGCACTTCCTTGAGGACGGCCTTTAAGCGTTCCTCGAATTCGCCGCGAAACTTCGCGCCCGCGATCAGCGCGCCCATGTCGAGCGCTACCAGGCGCCGATTCTTGAGTCCTTCCGGCACGTCGCCCGAGACGATTCGTTGCGCGAGCCCCTCGACGATCGCAGTCTTGCCGACCCCGGGCTCGCCGATCAGCACCGGATTGTTCTTCGAGCGGCGCGACAGTACCTGGATCACGCGGCGAATCTCTTCGTCGCGGCCGATCACCGGATCGACCTTGCCCTGGGTGGCGAGCTTGGTCAGGTCGCGGCCGTATTTCTCGAGTGATTGATACGTCGCTTCGGGATTCGACGACGTGACACGCTGGTTGCCGCGCACTTTCTTGAGCGTGGCCATCAGCTTGTCATGCGTGAGTCCGGCCTCGCGCAGAATCTTTGCCGCTGGGCCGGTCTCATCAAGCATCGCAATCAGCACGTGCTCAACCGAGATGTAATCGTCCTTGAGCTTGCCGGCCTCCTGCTCGGCGCGCGACAGCGCGCGGCCGAGGCGCGGCGTGGCGTAAACCTGGCTCGCGTCAGCGCCGGCTCCAGTCACATGCGGAATCTTCCGCAGCTCGTCGTCGAGCTCGCGCTTGATGACGGCAAGATCAACGCCGGCGAGCTTCAGAATCGATGCGGTTATGCCCTCGTTGTCTTCGAGCAGGGCGGCGAGCAGATGCTCGACGTCGACCGCCTGGTTGTGGGCGGAAACTGCGGCGCTCTGCGCGCGGCCGAGCGCTTCCTGGAGCTTCTCGGTGAACCGGTTTGCGTTCATGTATCCCTTATTACTCTGACCTCCGTCTAAAGATAACCATTACCGATAGCGCGGCAACGCATCGTGGTACCAAACCCCCGTTTCTATTGGCTAAATCACCTCACCTGTTGCTAATAGAAGTCATCAATGCTCGGGAGAACCCTCTATGCTTCTCAACTTGACCATCAACGGCGAGCAGCGCTCTGACAACGTCGATCCGCGCATGCTCCTCGTCCACTACATCCGCGATATCGCCAATCTCACCGGCACTCACGTCGGTTGCGAGACCTCGATCTGCGGCGCATGCACCGTGCTCATAAACGGCTCCGCCGTGAAGTCGTGCACGATTCTCGCCGTCCAGGCCGATGGCACGAAGATAACAACGATCGAGGGGATGGCCGAGGGCGACCGATTGCACCCGCTCCAGGAGGGCTTCTGGGAGGAGCACGGCCTCCAGTGCGGTTACTGCACGCCGGGAATGATCATGACCGCCGCCGACCTGCTCGCGCGCAATTCGAATCCGACCGAGGCCGAAATTCGCGAGGCGCTCGAAGGCAATCTCTGCCGCTGCACCGGCTATCAGCATATCGTCAAGGCGATCCAATTCGCCGCGGCTAAGATGCGCACGTCGAAGGCCGCCTGAACGGAGGAAACGAAGATGGCAGTAGTTCCGAAGTTCGTCGGCGAACGAATCAAACGGCGCGAGGATCCTCGGCTTATCACCGGCACCGGGCAGTACGTCGACGACGTGCGGCTCCCCGGGATGCTCACGGCGCTAGTGCTCAGGAGTCCCTACGCGCATGCGAAGATCAATTCGATCAAGCTCGACGCCGCGCAAAAAGTGCCAGGCGTAGTCGCCGTACTCTGCGGCGATGACCTCAAAGACAAGGTCGGCTCGGTGCCCTGCGTCGCACCCGCCGAGCACGTGCCGTATCATCCCGTGCTCGCGCAGGGCAAAGTCCGCTTCGTCGGTGAGGGCGTGGCAGTCGCGGTCGCGAGCGACGCGTATATCGCGCAGGACGCGCTCGATCAGATCGAAGTTGACTACGATCCGCTCGAGGCAGTCACTGATCCAGAGCAGGCGCTCGAGGCCGGCGCGCCGATTCTTCACGACGAATTCAAAACCAACTCCGTCACGCTCGCGTCGGTGCCAAATCCTGCCGTCGACGAGGCCATGAACAAAGCCGACAAGGTCATCCGCTTCCGCATCCACAACCAGCGCCTCGCCCCAGTGCCGATGGAGCCACGCGGCGTGGTCGCGCGCTGGGAACCCGGCTACAAGCAACTCACGATCTGGTCGTCGACCCAGATTCCGCATCTGATGCGCTCGCAGGTCGCCGACATGCTCAAGCTCGGCGAAAACAAGATTCATGTTATCGCGCCCGAGGTCGGCGGCGGCTTCGGCGCCAAGCTCAACGTCTACGCCGAGGAGGCGCTCATCTCCCATCTCGCTATAACGTTGAAGCGCCCCGTCAAATGGATCGAGCGCCGCCGAGAGAATCTTTCCGGCACCACACACGGCCGCGATCAAATCGTCTATCTCGAAATCGCCGCCAACAAGGACGGCGAGGTGCTGGCGCTCAAGGGCAGGTTCATCTGCGACATGGGCGCCTACCTGCAGTTGCTGACGCCCGCGATCCCGGGATTCTCCGGCCTGATGATGACCGGATGCTACAAAATCCCGGCGCTCGCGTTCGATCAGCAGATGGTCTTCACCAACAAGATGGCGACCGATGCGTATCGCGGCGCGGGCCGCCCCGAGGCTGCGTTTATCGCCGAGCGCACGATGGAAGCCGTCGCCAGCGAGTTCAACCTCGATCCCGCCGACGTGCGCCGCAAGAACTTCATCGCGAAGGCATCGTTCCCGGCGCCGACTGCCGGCGGACTCGTTTACGATTCCGGCGACTATGAGCTCACCCTCAACAAGGCGCTCGATCAAATCGACTACAACAAGACGCGCGCCGAGCAGGCCGCCGCGGCAAAAGAGGGACGCTACATCGGAATCGGCATCGCATCGTACGTCGAGATTTGCGGTATCGGGCCGTCCGCGCTGCTGCCGCCGAAGCTCAAGGGCGGAGGATGGGAAAGCTGCACCGTGCGTATCGAGCCCGATGGGAAGGTCACGGTGCTCACCGGCGTCTCGCCGCACGGCCAGGGCCAAGAGACGACCTTCGCCCAAATCGTCGCCGATGAACTCGGCATCGATATCGACGACGTCACCGTTGTACACGGCGACACCGCCCTCGTTCCCTACGGCATCGGCACGTTCGGTAGCCGCGGCACCACCGTAGGCGGGCCTGCGCTGATGATGTCGGTCGGCAAGCTTCAGGCGAAGATGAAGCGCATCGCCTCGACGATGATGGAGGTGCCGCCCGAGCAGCTGGAATTCCGCAACCGCACGATCGCCATGGCGAGCGACGCCTCGAAATCGATAGCGCTCCAGACCGTGATCGAAGCGGCCTACGGGTACAAGACGGTAATCGAAGGCGTCGAGCCAGGTCTCGACGCGACCAGCTTTTACGAGCCATCGGCCTGCACCTTTCCGTTCGGCACGCATGTCGCCGTGGTCGAGGTCGATTCGCAAACCGGCCAGGTCAAGTTCCTCCGCTACGTCGCGGTCGACGACTGCGGAAAAGTCATTTCGCCGCTTTTGGTCGAGGGTCAGATACAGGGCGGTATCGCGCAGGGAATCGCGCAGGCGCTCTACGAGGAAGTGAAATACGACGAGGGTGGACAGTTGCTCAGCGCGACCTTGATGGACTACGCGGTGCCGAAGGCCAACATGCTGCCGCACTATGAACTGCTGTCCACCGTGACACCGTCGCCGGTGAATTCGCTCGGCGTCAAGGGCGTCGGCGAGGCGGGCACAATTGGCGCCACGCCGTGCGCCTACAACGCTGTGCTCGACGCGCTAAAGCGGCTCGGCATCCGCGACCTCGACATGCCGCTCAAGCCCGAAACGATCTGGCGCGCGATTCGCGACGCGAAGAAGGCCTAGTGCGATGTTTCCAGCATCATTCGAATACCATCGTGTATCGTCAGTTAAGGACGCGCTAGCGCTGCTCTCGCAGTTCGGCGACGAGGCAAAGATTCTCGCCGGCGGCCACAGCCTGCTCCCGATGATGAAGCTCCGCCTCGCGCAGCCGGCGCACCTCGTCGATATCGGCGCCGTCCACGAGCTCGCGCAGATCCAAGAGCAAGGCGGCCGCATCCTGATCGGCGGCCTCGCGACGCATCACTCGGTCGAAACCTCGTCAATCGTAAAGGCGAAACTTCCGATACTCGCCGAGTGCGCAGCGCTGATTGGCGACATCCAGGTGCGCAATCGCGGCACGATTGGTGGAAGCCTGGCGCATGCCGATCCCGCCGCCGATTACCCCGCCGCCGCGCTCGCGCTAGAAGCCGAAATGACGCTCGAAAATCCTGGCGGCAAGCGCAAGGTCAAGGCCGCGGATTTCTTTCTCGATCTGCTGACTACTGCCGTCCAGGCGGGCGAGATCCTGACCCAGGTCAGCTTCGCAGCGCTAGGCGCGGGAACTGGTGGCGTCTACCTGAAGCATCGCCATCCCGCGTCGGGCTTTGCCACCGTCGGAGTGGCGGCAGTCGTCACGCTCAAAGGTACCAACTTCGACAAGGTGCGCGTCGGAATCACCGGCCTCGGCGCGAAAGCATTTCGCGCGAGCAGCGTCGAAAAGGCGCTCGCAGGCAAAGCCTCGGACGCGATCGCCGCTGCCGCGTCGCACGCGGCCGACGGTGTCGATGCGACTTCAGACACCTACGCGTCAGGTGAATTCCGCGCTGAACTGGCGCGCGTTTACACGCGCCGTGCGCTCGAACAGGCGGTGGCGCGCGTCAAAGCCTAGCGCGTTTCGAAGCCAAGGCACCGTCCTCGAAATATGAAAATAGCAGGCGAACAAATCCTGTCCGCGCCGCGCCAGAGCGTGTGGGAACTGTTCAACGATCCTAACCGCCTCTCGCGACTCATCCCTGGATGCGAAAAACTCAATGTGCTCGGCCCCGACCAATACGAGGGTACAATCAACGTCGGGATCGCCTCGGTCAAAGGCGTCTACGACGGCAAGCTAAAGCTCGAAGACAAGCGCCCGCCCGAACACTACAAGCTGCTGATTGATGCCAAGGGCAAGCAGGGCTTCGTGCGCGGCTCAGGAACGCTCGACCTCGAAGCGCGCGACGGCTCGTCAACGATCGTCAAGTATGCCGGCGACCTCCAGGTCGGCGGCCCGCTGATGCAGGTCGGGCAGCGCATGATCGAGGGCGCATCGAAGATGATGCTCGGACAATTCTTTGCCGCGGCCGATGCGGAGCTGCAGGCGGCCGCCGTCGGC
This sequence comes from Candidatus Binataceae bacterium, assembly GCA_030038355.1. Classification (GTDB taxonomy): domain Bacteria; phylum Desulfobacterota; class Binatia; order Binatales; family Binataceae; genus JASHPB01. The sequence goes on along the minus strand of JASHPB010000143.1, from coordinate 763 downwards.
CAGGTGGCGCGGCAAGGAATCCTGGTTAATTTCTGGCGCTACCTGGTTAGATTGGTCCGCTCAATCTTTGCCCGGGCATAACCGATGGCTGTCGGCTGACGCCGCGCCGCAAGAGCCACTGAAGCTAAATCCTACAGGTTGACAGTTGAAGACGTGGCGGCGCGATGGCCACGGCTCGCACGGGCCGAGGAGCGGGGAGCGCTGTCGCGCTCAGGCACAGCTTGGGCGGGCGCCGCTGCCTCGCGCGCGCGCTGCTGCGCGCCGCCGAGCTTTTCCGACGAAAGCAGGATATGGCGCCGACCCGAGCGGATCAGTGTGCCGCGCGCCGTCATCTCGGTCAGCAGTTTGCTCACCATCGGGCGCGAGCTGCCGATCATCTCGGCCAGTTCTTCCTGCGCAAGCTCAGGCAGCAGCAGAGTGCCGCGCGCATCGGGTACGCCGAAGCGCTCAGCGAGCTCGTTGAGCACGAACTCGAGGCGTTTGCGCAACGACATGCCGAGGAACGACGCGTACCGGTAGGTCACCGACGACCACATCGTATTCAGCGCCGAGGCGATCTTGATCAACGTCTCAGCGTCGAGGCTTTTGAGAACCTCGGCGATATGATGACGGGTGAATAACGCCACGCAGGAATTGGTCAGCGCCTGCGCGCCGAACAGCTGTGAGCGTTCGCCGCGCGCGTCAACGAAGTCCGCATAACCGACGAGGTCGCCGGTGCCGGCAAGCTCGACCAGAACGCGATCGCTACCAGGATGAACGCTGA
>JASHPB010000142.1 GCA_030038355.1 Candidatus Binataceae bacterium | reverse complement strand
GAGCGGTTAGGGTCCATGTACGAATGACTGTCGCGGAGCGTCGTGGCATTGTGATGATGCTTCAGGCTCTGGTACGGCGAGAGCCCGATCGCGACCGACTTATGACCGCCGTCCATCGGCACGAGGTTGACGTTCAGGTAGATAACAAGGTCGGATTCGGCCGCGCGCTTGCTGAGCCACACCTCCTCGCCATGCTCGGTCTTGCCGAGCATCGCCAGTTCAGCGCGATTCTCGCCGTCAAAATTGTATAGCCGATCCGGCCAATATTGCTTGAAGGCCTTCTCTCCGACCATCCGCCGAATTTCGGCCTCGGTCATGCGGCGATGCAGCGAGGTGGCGATGACGAGGTGCACGTCGTCGACGCCGTAATCCGCCAGCGTCTGCAGCACCTGGTTCAACAGACGCTCGCGGTTGTCGGGCCGGCGCATCGGAGGCAAAGGCAGGCTGATATCGTCGATCGCGATCGTGACGCGCATGTTCGGGTTCAATTGCGCGAACAGCGGATCCTGGTTCTCCGGATGAAGCAGCGCGTAGCGAATCGCTCGATCGGGATCAGCGAGCGCCTCGAGCGGCGGCGGTGGATAAACCACGCGCGTGCCGACCGGCAGCTTTTCGAACAGAAACTCCTCGCCGTACGGAATAATGCGGCGCTCTGAGCGGCGATTGACGGTGACAACCAGGTCGCGACGCGCGCCGACCTCGTGCCGGAGTTCGGCTGGGCTGAGTTCCTTGAGTTTGCTCTCAGGACGGGCCATCAGGATCTCCCATGTGCGGCCAGAGCGAGTCGATATCGTCGTCGCCGGCGGGCTCCGCGCGGTCGAAATAGACAATCGGCCACTGGCGCGTGGCGGCGGCGCTTTTCAGTTTGCGATCGGGATTGACGCACACCGGGTGACCGAGTGCGGCGAGAAAAGCGAGGTCGTAATGCGAATCGGCGTAGCCCCAGCAGTCGCGCAAGTCGACTCCGCGCCCGGCGGCGAACTCGGCGCACCAGTCGGCCTTCTCGTCACTTGCCATCACAGGCTCGGCGAGCCGGCCGGTTGCCTTGCCGGAGCGATAGACGAAATGGTTGGCGGCGAAGTGTTCAACGCCCAATTCGCGCGCGAGCGGCGCCACGACGAAGTCGGGTGAGCCGGTGACGATCACCGGTTCGATTCCCGCGTCGCGATTCGCGTGCAGCATCGAGACGGCGCGCGGATAGAGATGCTTCGTCAGGATGCGATCGCAATACTCCTCGCCGAGCGTGAGCAGGCGATCATGCGACACGCCGCGAAACGCCTCGAACATCACGGTGTTGAGGAGGCGGCGATCGCGCTGCTCGGCGAGGTAGAGGCGCGGCGCGCGGGCGGCGAACGCGAGCAGATAGGAGGCGCGATTTTTCCATTCGCCGAGGTTGGCAAGCATGAAGAGCGTCGCGTGGACGAGATTTAGATCGACGAGCGTGCCGTCGAGGTCATAGAACGCAAGCCGCTTCTGTGTCGCGCGCGCGAGGCGCGTGGGTTTCGTTCGGGAAACTGACATGTCAGTCTAGTAAGGGGCCAAAAAAAGAGCCGGCCCCGCCGCCGTTTCCGCCGTTGTGCGCAGGCCCAAGGTCGGGACTCGTAAGCAGCTCAGGACGCGCCACTCCGGTCAGCCCAAAGTTCAGGATTTCCTCGACCACTGAATCGACCGACGCGTCGCCGCGGCGCGAGGCCATCGCGACGACTTCCTTGATGCCGCCAAGGATCGCATACGACATAATCCGCGTGTCGGCTCCACGCACCAGCTTCATCTCCACGCCGAGGTCGAGCGAGCGCTGAATCAAGGCGGCAATCCGATCGTAAAACGCTTGGATTTGCTCGTCGAGTTCGCGATCGAAACCGGTGGAGTGGTGCAGCAGGATGTCAGTCAGCTCGCGCTCGGCGAGCAGATAGCTGACGACGCGCAGGAGGTTCGCGCGAAGCTGTTCGACCGCGTCCGGCTCACCGGCACCAACTTTGAGGCGCAGCACGCGCGCCGTCAGCTCGCTCACCACCTGCTGCAATATTTCCTCGAAGAGCTCGCGCTTGTTCTCAAAGTAGAGATAGAAGGTGCCGCGGGCGATACCGGCGCGCGCAATGATATCCGCCACGTTGGTGCGGTGATATCCCTTGCGTGCGAAGATCCGCTTGGCGTGGCGCAAGACTTGCGCCCGCCGTGCCTGGCGATGCATCCGGGAGTCTCCTTGGGGCCGCCTTCACGCTAATGATCGAAGGTCACAGAGTCAAACTTCTACGGTTTGATTAGTGACAGGCGGGCGATTCGAGGTTGTCAACAAAAGTCCACACAGCAAGACCAATCTAGCCTAGGCGCTTTAAAGCAAATGAATGCCTGTCAATTAAGCACTTTGCATCGCACCATCGGTCGAAATTTGAGGCTCTCATTGGCTCTGGCAAATGACCATTCAGCAGGCGAACGAATTGACAACCTCCATCGTGAAGCGGTGATAGAGTAGCACGACTGCGTAATCCATTCTTGGGATCAAAAAGCGCGATCGTATTGTAGCCACCCGTACTGCCCGCGTGACCATACTCGCCGGGGCTTGGCTTCGAAGCCCCAGCCGGTGCGACCATGAGGTCACTGTTCAGCGTTTACCTTTGCGTGCTCGTTCGAGCGGCGGAGTGAGCTCGTCGAGCGTTAGCGCATGCGTCGCATACGCGGGAGTGGGCGTAGGCATCGGTCCGGAGCCTTCGGGACGAGCTTCAGCGGACGAGGAACACCGTTTTCGGCCCACGTACCGGAAATCGAATTGCCATGGTCGCTTAGATTTGCGGTGTAAGTCCCGAGGGGCCGGCACCTCAAACCTGAGATGACTCTCGGCGAGCGCCATCTTGTAGGCGGCGATGTCAAACGTGTGGTCGTCGGGAAAATCGAAACTTTCGCCCACGCTCCAATCCGGTCGCGCCTTGAGGTGCAGCGCCATGCGATACGAACGACCCTCCGACACGACGGCCCCATTCCAAGCGCCAGCCATTGCGCGCGCATCGTGCATTGCGCACCGGCCGCTCACACGAGTGAAGTCAAGACCTGGGGGGCTTGGTCCCAGGTTCCGCTGATCGTATTGCCGTCGCTGCTGACAGTTCCGCTGTAGGTGCCGTAAACGACGGGCAGTTCAAAACTGAAAATGCCGTCCTTCAGCACCGCGTTGGTGCCGAGCAGCCCCGAGGCATTCTGATCGACGCTGTCGAGGAGACACTCAGACTGCCTTTGGAATCGCGGCTGATGTGCACGACAGTGTGCAGCGTCCCGGCCAGCACACCCTTCCAGTCGCCAGTGACATCGACCGGTCTCGCATAAGGAGATCTGAAGTTGATCGCAACGCCGGGCCAGAGAAGCGCGAGCACTGCCAGCAAGAGCGAGAGGCCACTTCTGGCGGTCAGGATTTGTCGAGCCACGAGCTAGTCCGTTCCCAACGTAGGGCCGAAACTAGCTCATCGAGTATGACTTAGACGGACAGCTAGCAGTCAAGTTACTCTACCGCTGTTCCATTTTCTTTGATGGTTCCGGTTGTTGATTAGCTGAGCCACCGCTGCTGAATGCGAGCGGCAATTGAGCGCCGCCCGGCTCCAGGTCCCACTGATGGTGTTTCCGTCGCTGGCGAGCTGCCCGTGTAGGTGCCGTTTACGGAGGTATCTGGAAACTGAATCTGCTTCCCCGGAGGACCGAATGCTGCGCTGAAGGCCCTTGGCGTGCTGGTCAACGCCGTCGAGCGTGATGCTCAGACTTCGCGCCGAGCCGGCAACGTGCGTGTAAGACGAGGTGCAGCGGCCGGCCTTTCATCGATCGCGCCGCGCCATTCTCCAGCCAGTTTAGTGACCGCTTGCCCTGCGCTCTGGCGCGTGAACTCGAGCGGTACCTGACGGCCCTGTTGACTCCAGGGTGCCTGCCAGCGTCTTTCCATCCTTGCTGACCATTCCACTTAAGCTGCCACCGGCGGAGGGCATGGCATTAGTGAAGTGGTCGCCTTAATTTCACGTCGCTGCAAGGAGTTCTCGTGGCATGCTGGATCGACACGGTCGATGGTGACGGTCAGTTTTTCGGCCGAATCTGCGCCGATATGCTGAACCGTACCGAGTGACACCTGAAGAGTGCTGTTCCAGTCGCCGACGACGTTCGTGGCAAAGGCGAGCAGTGCCACCAGAATCAGGGCGATTCGATGCAACAACGGCATGCCTGCGATGCGGGCTGCTAATTGCTCTCCCAGGCTTCGGCTCATTCTGGTCCCTCTATCCAGGAATCGCCGCATGTTCGCGCCGCAGCACTCTGGATTGACAGATAGCTAGCTTCGAATGCGCGTGGCGTTAAGAGAGCCTTGTTCGGGAGGTTTTACTGCGCAAGCGCGGTCAAGCGCACGAACCACAAGTCGACTACGCCGACCTTGCCGCTCGAGCCGCTTCGTCCTGAGATCAGTCTTGGGCTCCTGGCGCTCTCCAGAATGCACCCACCAAACTGCATGCAGCGCCGCCACTGCGCGTGCCACAACACTAAGCTCATCACGAATTGGCGCTTGGCGGATGGCATCGCGGTTGCTTTTCCCCGAAGTTCAGCATTGGCACCTTCAACGATGGGAACGACGCCGCCCTAACTTCGCCGCCCAAGCCGATCGTGCGAAGGCTAAACGAGAGCTTCGGGTGCGAGTTCGGCCTCGGCGCCAGGTCCCTATGAGACCGCTAAAGGACCACGGATGAATAGAAGAGCATTCCTCAAAGCAATCGGATCAGCGGCGCTGCTGCCTTTGATACCTCGGGTATCGATGGCTGCTAACCCAAAGTTCACGAGAGTCCGTCCTTCTGACGCGGCGTGGCCGTCGCAAACGGCATGGAAGCAGCTCAACGAAGCTGTCGGCGGCAATCTTATTAGCGTCCAGTTTCCACTTTCGATTCTCAAGACCGATCCGACCAGCGATGCGGCCAAACAGCTGCTGCATAACATCAAAAATCCCTACTACATCGGCGATCAGCCTGGCCTCACCGAGACCTTGGGATGGATCGATGCATGGGTCACCAAACCAAGCGTCTACGCGGTCGCGGCCAGAAATGCCCAGGATATTGCCGCCGCGGTCAACTTTGCCCGCGACAACAATTTGCGCCTCGCGATTAAGGGCGGAGGCCATAGTTACCAGGGCACCTCGAACGCGCCGGACTCACTGCTGATCTGGACGCGCCATATGCACGATATCGAGATGCATGATGCCTTCGTTCCGCAAAGATGCGAACAAGTACTCAAACCGCAGCCAGCCGTGACCGTAGGCGCCGGAACGATCGGGATGCAGGCCTACAATGCGGTTACGACGAAGGGCGGGAAATATGTTCAAGGCGGCGGATGCACGACGGTGTGCCTCGGCGGACTTGTTCAAAGCGGCGGCTTTGGGAGCCATTCCAAGCGCTATGGGACCGTTGCGAGCAACCTGCTCGAAGCCGAAGTTGTCACCGCGGACGGTCAGATTCGAACCGTAAATTCATGCACGAATCCAGATTTGTTTTGGGCACTAAAGGGAGGCGGCGGCGGAACCTTCGGTGTTGTCAGCAAAATGACGCTACGGATGCACGATCTTCCTGAATTGTTTGGTGCCGCTATCTTCAAGATTAATGCGCCCTCGGATGACGCGTATCGACGGTTGATTCATGAATTCGTCAATCTCTACCGGAGGAGTCTCTTCAATCAGAATTGGGGCGAGCAGGTCACCTTTGGACCAGATAACACGCTCGATATCACGATGCTTTCCAATGGCCTGGATTCGAATCAATTAAAGCAGGTTTGGCAGCCCTTTATGAATTGGGTCAAGGGCTCATCTGGATGTTCGATCAAATCGCCGGTCGAGATCACCAGCTTCCCCGCGCAACGATATTGGGATGTCAACTGGAATCCCTCCTATAAGCGCGATGACCGGCAGGGCGCCCCCTCGGACAACGCGTGGTGGGCGGGCGACGCCCTCCAGGTTGCGTGGTTCATATGGGGTTTTCAGTCACTGTGGATGCCTTCGTCTCTTCTGGCGGACGACCAGCACGGCCATCTCGCGGACGCTTTGTTCGCTGCCTCGCGCCATTTTCCTTTCGAGGTGCAATTCAGCAAAGGACTGGCAGGTGGCGCGCCCGATGCGATCGCGCGTACCAGGGACACTGCCACAAACCCGGCTGTGCTTGATGCCTTCGCGCTGGTGGTAACGGCGGATGCACAAGGTCCCGCCTTTCCCGACGTCCCCGGCCATCCTCCTGGAATCGCATATCCCGGAATGCGCGGCCACGAGCCGGCGACTGAACAGGCAAACCGGAACGTGGGTAGGATCGATCAGTGTATGAATCAGCTTCGGGCACTGGTGCCAAATGGCGGAGCTTACGTCAGCGAGAGCGATTATTTTCAGAAGGACTGGCAGCACGCGTACTGGGGCAATAACTACGCGCGCCTGGCTGAAATCAAGAAAAAGTATGATCCCGCCGGACTATTCACAGTCCACAACGGAGTCGGCTCGGAACAGTGGTCCGCCGACGGTTTCACCCGGTCCTGAGCGGCCGCCACGACAGGAACCGATCAGCCAACGCCTTTTTTCCGAAGTGGCGTCGGGCGTCTCCCCCGCTCCAGTCGCATACGTGTGCAAGTGCGAATTTGGCCGGTTTTAGGGGCGCGCTCGAGCGCACGAACCACAAATCGAGCACGCCGACCTTGCCGCTCGAGATGTCGCAGAGGCCCGCCTCGCTCATTTCCGGGATCACCTGCTGGATACTGAAGTGGGCGTGATTGGGATGATGTCCGATGCCATGGCGGCGCTCGGATTCGCCACCGCCGAAATTGATCGCCAACATGCGGCCTCCTAGCTTGAGCAAGCGGCGGACTTCCTGCAAGCCCTTGCGGCGCGTCTCGTCGGGCAGATGATGGAGCATCGCGGAGCTGACCACCACGTCGAGGGTGGTATCAGGAAATGGCATCGCCTCGATTGCTGCCGTGTCGAAGGTTATCTCGAGATTGGCGCGCGCGGCCTTCTTGCAGGCGCGCGCGATCATCTCAGGCGATGCGTCGATTCCAGAGACTCTACCCTCAAATCCGACGTCACGCTTCGCCGCCAGTGCAAGCGTTCCGGTGCCGCCGCCAACATCGAGCACCGACCCGTCGGACTTCAGATTGGCGAGTGCGATCTGCTTTGAGCGCATCGCACGCTCGCGTCCGAACGAGAGAAACCAGAGCAGCAAGCCGTATCGAAACGCCCAATGACATGACGCGGCCCGCGGTTTCCGGCGCGGGCTGGTTGCCGCCGCGCGATCTTCCTTGCAGCCATCCGTACGCATAACTCACGACCGATGCACCTCCAAGCGCGACTGCTGTCCAGTGTAGAGCGATGTGAACCGCGAGCACAGTTGCTGCAGTGCCCGCGCCAAACCAGAGCCATTTTCGTCCAGCGAAATGAGCCGCACCGCCGTCATCGAGAAGATCCAGACGATTGCGGCAGCGATCGGACGCTCCTATCCCCGAGGTAGGGACACGTCTACGAGGAAGAACCAAGCGGCGGCTGACGCGTCGTTCTTGGAGATTTAGCGAAGCGCGAAGATGCGGCCGCTCTGGGTCGCCACGTAGATGATTCCACCGCCCGACGCTGCCCTGATGATCGGTCCGAAACTCCGTGTTGACCAAGCGTAATCTCCGTCCGCGCCGAGCATTACGGCGAGGTCGCTCGAGGCAGCGTCGAAGACATTCGCGGTGCCGACTGCCACCAGCGGCCCGGTGCCGGACGGCACGCCATTCTGTTGCCATAGCGTCTGGCCGTCGCTCGAAATCGCGTAGATCGATGCGCAAGAGAGGTAGATTGTGCCGCTATCGCCGACGGATGGTCCCGACGCTGTCGGACCCGGAAGCGCGAGATGCCAATTCTGCGTCCCCGTGCGCGAATCGAGCGCGTAGATCGTGCCGCTGCCGGAACCCGAGTAGACGACGTCGCCCTGGACTGCGAGGGCGCCGGAGAATCCACCCGCAGGGGTGAAAGTCCACGATGACGCACCGTCGCTGCCATACGTAGTCAGCGGCCCGTGCGGCGCGGCGACAACGATTCCGGCGGAGAGCGGGGCGGCTGCGACGAAACTGCCGCTGTCGATACTCCAATTGAGATGGCCCGTGTTGCTCACCGAGGCCAGGCCGGTCGCCGTCTCAACGTAGACCGCATCAGATGCCGCGACCGGTCCGACGCTACTGCTGACCGGAGTTTGCCAGGCGAGCGTGCCATCGGATTTGAACGCGTCGAGATTCGCACCATCGAGCGCGACAATAAGCCCGTTAGATGTCACCGCAGGAGCAAGGCCACTGGCAGAATGACGAAAGATCTCGTGGCCGGTTGAATCGACAGAGTGCAGGACGCTATCGGCGATGAAATCGATTCCGCCGTTCGAATCGGGCACGATTCGGCCGCTCAGCGGCGCACCAATGATGAACATATAGTTCACGACGCCTGCGCTGCTCGGCACCGCAGCGGGAACGGCTTGCTCGATATTAGCTTCTGATTGCGACTTCGGCGTCGGCGTCGATGTGGGCGCTTGCGTGGGACACGAAGGGCATGGACCGCCCGGCGCGACGGTGACGCCGACGGGGGTCGTCACCTTGTTGCTGTTGCTTGCCGCTACGCACGAACATCCCGGCGCAATCGCGAGATAGAGGCCCGGAGTTGAAGAGGGGGCCTGAGGTCCCTGGAGCACGGCTGGATTCTGTGAGGTGAAGACTGTGCCGGTGGAGGTGGTCAGATCCTGGACGCTCGTATTTGCCGGATGGTTCGCTTTGAAGAATATTCCCTGCACGCCGTATTGAGCGGTTTCGGAGACCGAGATCTGCGTCGACGTGGCGACGGGCCTCGCCGTCATCGTCGCGCTCGGGGTGGGAGATGGGGATTTTTTGATGCTTGTGGGCGTGGGCGTCGGTGGGACGGGAGATCCTTGGTAGATGATGAGCTGCGACAATTCGACAGCGACCGACGGACCCGGGCCTCCACTTGAGCCGCCACCGCAGCTCAGCAGCAACGCGCCGAACACAAACAGGATAACGGGTGCAACGATTAGGAATCTGATACGCCACGACATCGAAGCGAAACGATGAACGCGCGAGTCAACGGTGTCAAGGCAGGTGGTCCGAAAGACAAGTCTGGCGGAACGGCGCGCTAGGGAGATATCGAAGACAAAAAATGGCGGGCGATGATGGAGGGGGGGGACTCCACAACGCCCGCCTGTTCGTAGCGGCCGTCCGCTTAGGCGGCGGACGGTGATCCTGGTTGGTGGGAGGAGCATCCAACCAGTTCCGGGTGCCAGAGCCGTTGAGCACCCGATTAGTAAGACGAAGAGGCATTCAGAATATTCAACCGAGCAAATTTTGATTGCTTAGGCTTACAGAGATATTACACTCGCGCCGAAGGGAGAAATTCATCATGAAATACAGGCGTCTTGGCGCGACTGGGCTGAAGGTTTCTGAGCTTTGCCTGGGCTGCATGACATTCGGCCGCGAAACCGACGAGGCCACTGCATCAAAAATCCTCGATAACTTCATAGATGCGGGCGGGAACTTCCTCGATACCGCCAACGTTTATGCTGCCGGTGCATCCGAGGAAATACTGGGGCGAATCCTTCGCGAACGACGTCAGTCGTTGGTACTCGCGACCAAGGTTCGCTTCAACGCGAATATCTTCATGGGCAAGCCGGTTGGACCAAATGACATCGGACTTTCGCGCGCTCATATCATGGCCGAGGTGGAGCGTAGCTTAAAGCGACTTCAAACGGACTATATCGACCTTTATCAGGTGCATAGCTGGGACTTCGAGACCCCAATCGAAGAAACAATGCGAACGCTCGATGATCTCGTTCGTCAAGGCAAGGTGCGTTACCTTGGATGCTCGAATTTCAGTGCTTGGCAGTTGATGAAGAGTCTATGGGTCAGTGACAAACACGGAGTCGCGCGCTTTGATTGCCTGCAGCCGCAATACAGTCTCATTTGCCGAGATATCGAGCGCGAGATTCTGCCGCTCTGCAAGAATGAAGGTGTCGGTGTTATTCCATGGAGTCCTCTCGGGGGTGGGTTCCTCACCGGCAAGTATCGATCGGGAGCAAAGCCGCCCGAGGATAGCCGTCTTGCGAAACTCGATATGTGGGGGCGCCTTGCCGATCAGCGCAACTATTCAACGCTCGAGGCCGTTGAGCACGTCGCAAAGGAGCGCGGCCGCAGTATCTCGCAGGTCGCACTCGCGTGGGTGATGCAGCAGCGGGGCGTCAGCTCGACGATCTATGGCGCTCGAACGACCGAACAGAACGATCAGAATCTTGGGGTGCTCGGGTTTCGCTTGGACGATCAGGAGGTTGACGCACTTAACAAGGCAAGTGCGATTCCAGTCGAGTATCCAAATGCCATGCAGGCGCGGCTGCCGGGTTATCGGAGTTGAGGCGATAGGCGAACACCACTCTCGAGCGGATGTTGCGCGCGATTAGGCCAACTTTCGTGAAATCCTATTTGCCAGCCTCATCGCGGGCGCAATGCGCTTCGCAGGCACCGCTGGCGATGCCGCTGTCGACCCGCGGCCAAGCCGTGACCGTGACGACCGCGTCGCACGTTTACGGCCACAAGCTGGTCACGGTTGGCGAGTTGCGGGAGTTCAACAAGAACTGCGTCGCCGCGCGCATCGCGAAGATGCGCTCGCCGAGTTCCCAAACGCCGACGGTGTCACCGATTACCGTGAGGAAGGTGGGCGACGCTCCGTCGAAATCACGGTGGGCGTCGATCTACAATTCTGCGGTTTCCTATGCCGGGCGAAAGTGGTTCGATTCGCAGCTCTCGATTCCTCGGCCTAACAGGTACGTGCCGCATTTCCGACAGGCAAGAAATTTCACGCTTCTCACCTGACTATCATCGCCGTTTCCAGACGCCACGCGCGTCAAACCGCCGTCCCGGCGCTTTTCTTATGGCAGGCGCGATGCACTGGCAGCTAGTCAAGATTCTACGGGAGGCCGCGCGATGAACATCAAAAGATCGCTCGCAACCGCCTTGACGATTGGAATGTTATTCGCCCTCGTTGGATGCTCTGGCGAAACCTTTGACGACGCGTGAAAAAGGAACCTTGGTTGGCGGCGGCGGTGGTCTGGTGGGTGGCACCGTTGTCGGCGCCGCTGTCGGGCGTCCAGGTGCGGGCGCGGCGATTGGTGGCTTAGGCGGCGCGGCCGCAGGATACGCAATCGGCAACCACGAGCAGAACGGGGAGGATCGCGGCGACGACGAATATCGATATCGCGAGGCACGCACGTTCTTCCAGGACCTGACTCGCTCCCCGGAGCGAGAACGGCTCGCCGCCTCGCTCCGGCCCTCCTGATTCTTACGCCGAGTTCGAGTTAGACGATTTTTCGCAGCGCGATCGCCGGCGCCGTCCGCAGCGCGCCCGAAACCGGAATCGTTCCGCTCACGATCGCGACCACGATTGCCGTCACGAAAGAAACCAGCGCGACCAGTGGGCTCACTGAGATCAGCGCAAGGCCGTTGGTGAGGCTTCCCAGATCGGTGCCATTGACGAATAGTGCGAGCGCCGCCGCCGCGCCAATCGCGCCGCCAACTGCGCCCAAAAGTATTGCCTCGCCGAATAGCAGGTACCCGATTCGCCATCGGCCAAATCCAAGCGTGCGCAACAGCGCAACTTCCGGGATACGATCGCGCACCGTCATGGCCATCGAGTTGCCCGAGATGAGCAGCACCGTTAGCAACACCACGACAACGAGGCTCAGGATGATCGCGCGCAGATTGCCGACGTTGGCGAGGCCGGCGGCGACGAAATCCTGCTCGGTCTGGCTGCGCGTCTCCGAGTCGGAATTGCGATAGGTCTCGTCGATTTCGCGCGCCACCTGCCCAAGGTTATCCGCGGTGTCGACGCCCACGATGAGACGGGTTGCTGCAGCCTGGAGATCTTTGAATCCGAGCGCCTTGTAAACTTCGGAAATATAGTCGCGGCGTGCCACGAACACGTTGGGATACGCCTCGTCCGGAATCACCCCCTGGATTATGAACGGAACGCTGAGTTTTTTGCCGCCGGGATTATCGCGCAGAATTATCTGTTGCCCGACGTGCCAGCCGTAGCGCTTCATCGCCTCGTAGCCGACCGCGACCGAGCGCTTATCAGCCTTGTAGCGCTTGACGCCATCAGGATTGCCCGGCAGCGCCGATTGAAAGTCGAACAAGTCAACGTCTGACGCAACCACTCCTATCCAATCGGAGTCGTTGCGATAGAGCAAGAAGAGGTCGAGTTCCGCGGCGCATCCGTCCACGTGCGGCATCTTGCGTATGTCGTTGCAGTACTTGGCCGGGATATTCCACGGCCCCGCGCGATTGGTCACGAAGAGACGCTGCTCCTTGGCGAGCAGGTTGATGATCCGGTCCATCGAGGTTGGCACCGACACCAGCATGGCGAAGACCAGCGTCGCAACCGCGATCGTCAGCAGCGTTAGGATGGTGCGCCGCAAGTTGCGCCGCATGTTGCGCAGGATCAGGATGAGAAACTTCATGGCTCAGTCTCGCAGCGCATCGACGACATCGAGCCTGGCGGCCTGCCACGCGGGCAACAGTCCGCCCAGCACTCCGATGAAGACCGCGCTGACCATTCCGTAGCTGAAGGCCGAGGCCGGCAGGCTGAATGAGAACATCATGTTGCCGACCGTCATCAGCCGGCTCTCGAGTCCTGTCGCGTCTGCCACGATCACTGCCAGCACTTCGCCGATCACGCCGCCGCAGAGCCCGAGCACCGCGCTTTCGACGATAAACGCGGTCAGCACGTTGCCGCGTCCGAAGCCCAGCACGCGGAGCGTCCCCACTTCGCGCTTTCGCCGCGCCACCGCTGAGTACATCGTGTTCATCGCGCCGAACAACGCGCCGATGGCGAGGATGACGGCGACGATAAGGCCCAGCTGGCGTAACTGGTTGCTGGTGCCGGCCGCATGCTCGTAGAACTCGCGTTCGCTGTAGACGTCGACTTTCAAGCGGTCATCCTCGCGCAGCGCGTTCTTGAACTGATCTTCGTAACCGGGCTTCAAAAGCAGGTGCACGCTGGTGGCGCCCATCTCGGCAGGCGGAACATGGTTGATTACGGCGAGATCGTCGAAGTCCATCAGCACTTCGGACTCGCGCGCGCTGCCGTTGTCGGAGAACACGCCGACAATCGGGAACTTGATTTTCGACCGCCCGAGACGCATGGTCGCGCCCGGACGGAGATTCGGATAGCGGATAAGCAGGCGCTGGCCGACAATCCATTCATTGTTGCCGCGGATCGGGCGGTGGCCTTCGA
>JASHPB010000141.1 GCA_030038355.1 Candidatus Binataceae bacterium | reverse complement strand
ACCTTCTCGAAACTCCCCTTGGTTCCAATCGGCACAGGCTTCATAGGCATCGGCTCCGGAAAGGTTTCGCGCCGCGCGCGATACTTTATCTATAGCACCGGCGTGGTGCGCCGAAGTCCCATCGCATCCAGTTTCTTCACCACCCACATCACGCGATCGTTGCCCCAAAATGGCTCGCCCTCGACGAGAAAGGTCGGGACGCCGAAGATGCCGTCGCGCTCGCCCTCTGCCAGAGCGGCCGCGAGGTCTTCCCGACCTTCGCGCTCGGCGTAGCGGCCGAAGCCGTCGGCATCGAGACCGACTTCCTTCATGATCGCGGCGAGCGCGGCGCCGTCTTCGATATTCAACTCGCGCTTGAAGAAACGCTCGAACACGCGGTCCGCGTAAGGGCGGAAGAGGCCGTGACGATCCGCCCACATCCCGGAAATCAACGCGAGCCGCGAATCGAAGAGCCGCTCGGGCCCGCGAATCGTGATGCCGCGCTCGTTCGCGAAGCGCCTCACATCGCGGTAGAGATAGCGCACTTTGCGCCAATCGCGCTCGGTGCGATTCTCAAGCTCGCCGCCGTATGCATTGAAATTGAAGAGGTGCGGAACGAAGCGGAGATGCACGCGATGCGTGCTCGGCAAATCGTAGGCCGGAGCCATCGCGAGGTAGGTGAACGGGCTCTTGAAATCGTAATAGAGCTTGACTGTCAGCAGTTCGTCAGCCATCGCACGACGATTAGCATCATGCGCCCGCTCAGGCGAGAATCTTGCCGTTCCGAATCACTGGTGGCCCGCGTTGGCGGTGAGGTAGTCGAGGATCTGTTCGCGATCGCTGTCGCTCAGCGGTGGGAGGCCAGCCTGGCGCATTTTGTCTTCCATCATCGGTAGCTGCGCGCGCCACATATCGGCGGTCATCGTATGTGGTTTGTAGGGGGCGTGGCACTGCCCGCATCGTGCGACATAGAGCTGAGCGTTGGAGCTGGTCTGGTCCGGCAACTCCTTCCTCGCACATCCGCTGAAAGCCAAGACTAGAGCGATCGCGAGAAGCGAAGGGAAGAAGCGCGCGAAGTCAGCGGCCGGGAAAACGCGCATCGGGAATGCGGGCCGCGATCTTCGCGCGTAGCGCCTCGATCAACTGGCGCTGATCGTCCTCGGCGAGAATGATTTTGCGCTCAGGGTCGGGCCGTACCCACACGGGGCCGTGGCGCAGGTTGTCGCTTTCGTAGCGCGGATGCAGATGCCAATGGACGTGCGGCTCCTGGTTGCCGAGGCACGAGTAGTTCATTTTCCAAGGATGTGTGAGATCCGCTATTGCCTCGGCGACGAGGCGCACCTCATCTATCATTGCGCGCACTTCACTCGCCGGCATCAGGTAAAGCTCGGTTACGTGTTCGCGTGCAAGGAGCACGCAATAGCCGCGGTAATATTGCTCGTTGCCGAGGATCACATAGCTCTGCGGCAGCTCAGCTATAAAGTCAGGGAACGTGCCGGCGCCGATGCGCTCGATCATCGTGCAGATGAGGCATCCGCTCTGAGAACCTGCGTGCTCAGCTGACCTCATTCTGCGACTCCGGCGGCACCTGCACCAGCTGAATACGCGCGCCGGCGATCAGCTCGCGTATCGTGTGCAGCTTGTATTCCTTCCCGTAGTAAACGGTACGGATTCCGGTGTTGATCAGCACCTTCATGCAGTGGATGCAGGGTGTGTGAGTGACATAGACGTCAGCATCGCGAATCGCGGCGCCGTTACGCGCGGCCTGCGAAATCGCGTTGATCTCGGCGTGAATCGTGCGAAAGCAGTTCTGTTCGATATCGCCGTCGGGCGTGCGCGATTCATATATGAGGCATCCGACCTCGGTGCAATGCGGGAGCCCGGCCGGCGATCCGTTGTAGCCGGTCGCGAGGATGCTGCGATCGCGCACGATCACCGCACCCACCTGCGCGCGCAGGCAGGTCGAGCGCTCCGCGACTTCGCGCGTGACGCGCATGAAGTACTGATCCCAACTTGGGCGAATGCGGCTCGCGCCCCTTCCAGCTCCACTATCAGCCAATGCCGTTCCTCCCGGTGAGCCTCAGCTGCGAACGTTCGGCAGATGCCGCAGTGCGTCAAGATAGTGCCCGTGGTAGTTCACTTCTTGCGTGTGCTCGGGCGGATTCTGATCAGGATTCGGCGGCGGCATGAACGAAATCGGCACGGGACTGAAGGTGAGGCAAAACAGTATGACCGTCAACCATGCGGCGCGGCGTCGGAAAGGATCAAGGGGCGTATCGCGATCGACAGTCGCTGGGTGGCCAACGCCGAGCATTAACGCCAATACCGCCCACAGAAGCCATCCGCCCCAGAATTCGTAGCCGAGGCCAAGTGGGACGATCACCATCAACACACACGTGATGACGAACAAAATCGAGATTCGCCTATGCTGACGCGGGAATAGTGCGTAGACCACGTGGCCGCCGTCCAGCTGACCCATCGGCAGCAAATTGATAGCGGTTACGAGAATGCCGATCCAGGCGGCGAAGGCGGTCGCATGCAAGTTGATGTTGACGCTGTTGGGATTAACGCCGAGCACGACGCGCGTCAAACCCCAGAACAGAATCGAGTTGCCTAGTTCGAACCCTCCGGCGGATTTGTCGAGTGGCGCGACCTGCGACATCTTGAGCCCAATGATGAGCATCGGAATCGCGACGATAACTCCCGCCCAAGGCCCTGCGGCGCCGATATCAAACATCACGCGGCGCGTTCGCGGCATCTGGCGAATGCGAATGAACGCGCCAAACGTGCCAGACAAAAACGGGAACACTGGCGGCGCCGGGATGAAGTAGGGCAGAGACGTGTCGACGCCGTTGACCCTCGCGGTGACGTAGTGTCCCATCTCGTGCGCGAAGAGAATTGCCATCAGCGGAAGTGAAAACGAGAGCCCAGCGGTAAGAGCGTAGAGATCGTGAAGCGGATGCCAGATCGAGAAGTCGGCGCCTGCCGTTACCGCGCCGATCATTGTGGTCGTAAACAACGTCACGAGGAACAGAATAATGTTCAGCGGCGGAATCTGCGGCCGCTCGAGACGGATCGGCGCCGCTTCCTCGGCTAACGAGTAGCGCGGAATATCGGTAAGGACGGGCGCATCCTTGCGCATTACCAATTCATCCATACTCAACTCGGATGCGCGGCGACCATCACCGGACTCCCGACGGCGGCTTTGAATCGCCGCGCCGCGTCAGCGTCGCGGACCGCAACCTCCAATAAGTCGAAACTGCCGAACGTGGCGAGGGGAGCACCTTTGGGCGCGTCGGCATAAGCATCGAGGATCTTCATCGGCGCGCTGCCTTCGATCGTAACCCAAAGTCCGAGGGCTGGAAAGGAAGCCTTCAGCCGTGCCACGCTTGCGCGATCGATGTTGCTGACCAGGTTGCCGAAGCCGTCCACGTACACGATTTGTCCGCGGAGCGAACGAGCGGTACGAGCCGGAGCGCCGAGATCGATTCGCTCAATGGTCTCGACCCGCGGTCCAAAATTTGTGAGTCGCGCGCCGAGCCATAGATGCGCACCCGTCGGAGCGAATATGTCGCGGCCATGGAAGGTGTTGCTGACGGCGGGCAGGCGGTAGCGCGGCGAAGTGAGCCTCACGATGGTTTTTATCTCGGCCTCGTTGGCGGCGAGCCACAGTAGCCCGTTGTCAGGTCCGACGAAGCGCGCTCTAGCACGCGTATCGACCGCAATCGGCGCGCGCGCGGTGCCTACTCCCGGGTCAACAACGGCAACGAAAATCGTGCCGTCGGGGAAATAGCGCCACGACTCTCGGAGGGTGAGTGCTCCTGCCATGATCGATTGCGGCGGGACGCCGTGTGTGATGTCCAATACACTCGCCGCTGGAGCAATTTTCGCGATCACGCCGCGCATAACTCCGGCGTAATGATCGCGATAACCGAAGTCGGTGAGCAGCACGATCGGCGGACGGCTGCGCAATCGGGAAGGCATCGCGGGGCGGTGCTAACGACGATGACGCGCGAGCTGTTCGCGGACGGTCGCAATCAAGAGCGGGAACATGATTTCATGATGACCAGTGAGCATGATTCGGCGCCCGCTCGGCGCGGTCGGCCGTTCGACGACGTTCATCCGCGGCCTGTATTGCCGAATGAAATCCATATCTGCTGCCGTGAAGCCTGTCACCTTGGCGCCGAGGTTACGCGCGAGGTTGAGCGCCTTGAGGAACACTTCCGGCATCACAACGGCCGAGCCCAGATTGACCACCACGCCGCCGCCTAGGCCAGCAATCACGCTCGCTAGGCGATGAAAGTCCGCCATCGTGGCGGCGCCGATCGAGGGGCCGTCGGCAGCCGGATGCATGTGAATGATGTCGCCGCCGATCGTCACATGAACCGTCGCCGGCGTGCCTGATTCATAGGCCGTGGCGAAAACGCTCGCCTCGCGATACTTGAGTTTCGCGCGCACGAGTTCTCGACCGACGACTTCGCCAAGCCCCAGTCCTTCGCTCGCGGCGAGTTTCGCGGCGCGGCCAAGAAATGCGCCGGTCTCCTCGGCCATCCCGAAATCTCCAGTCTCCAAGCCCTCGCCCACGTCCTCTGAAGTTCGACCCGCGTAGGCCAGCTCGAAGTCATGAATGATCGCGGCTCCGTTGGTCGCTAGCGCGCCGACGATCCGATCGCGGATCAGTCCTGCGATCAGCGGTCCCAGTCCGACTTTGAGCGGATGTGCGCCCATCATCAGGAGAAACAAGCGCTGGGCGCGATTGCCGCGCGCAATATCGTTTGCGAGTGCGCGAAGATCCTTGGCCGCAAGCACACTCGGTAGGGAATCAATGAATTGTCGAATTGACCCGCCAGGGTTTACGGGAGTCGCGAACTGGTTGCGCTTTACGAGGCGTGAGAGTTGGGAGAGTTTGCGAGTCTTCGCGCGCGACGGGTCGAGCCGCCGGACTTTCATCGTCCAACCGGGCGAGGCAATCGCTGCATGGCTCATTGTTCGGTCATCCAACCTAGCGGAAGACGCGGAGGGGCGGCAACGATGTTCGGAAATGAAGGCTAAGCGGTCAGAGATGCTGGTCGCGTTCTGCGGCCTCGCGGATTTTGTCAGCCTCGTCCTGCATGGCTTGGCTGATACGGATGCCGACCAAGCTGGCAACCAGGATCGCGACGTAGAATTGTCCGCTGATGCCTTCCAGAGCAGAAAGCGCGCGCGCCGGAGGACTTACCGGAGTAATATCGCCATATCCGATCGAGGACAGGGTGACAAAACTGTAGTACATGAAGGCAGACACGGTGTGGTGAAACAGTTGTGCGGGAGTTTGCCCCATCGATTCGTGCGCCGGAAATGAAAACGCCTGCGTATCGAAAATATAGATGTTCGAAAAGATGAACGCCCACGCGAGTCCCATCAGCATGTACACGCAGAGCGCGGCGCTGATGGTATCGAAGGTGACTCGCCTCGTGCTCAACGCCATTCTCAATATCGATACGCCGACAACCAGCAGGAATGTGACCCAGCAGGCCGTGATGAACAAAATGAGAACGTGACTCGGATAGCGCACGACGGCTTCGCGTCCGATCATTCCAAGCGCGCCAGATACACACGCCACTATGAACACCGGACTCGGCCGCCAGCCGCCCGCCGTTGGATCTTCGTTGCTCCTTTGCAGTGCAAGCGCGAAGAGGCTGCCCAGCAGGGTCGCGGCGAGGAAAATGCTGAAAATGGCGCTGGCGGTCTCGTAGGTCTCGAAAAATGGTCGAATCGCGAGACCCGCCATCAGCGCGGCGAGCAAGAACGAGAAACGTCCCATCCGCCGCACCAGCCGAGGCGCTAGCGCCATACGCATTTGCGATCGAGCAGCGGTTTTGCTGGCGCTAACTACTGCCACTCTTCACACCATTCAGCTGGGACGAAATATACGGACTCGCACCCGCGTGCATCAAGCGTGCTCGTCGGTCACGCCGGATTGCGTTTGCCCGCCCGATCTTCGATCCTCACCAACGGCGGCCGTGGCTGAACTCAACGGCGCTTCTTAAAGGATGGAATCCGAGCAAACACGCCGCGTCGAGCTGCTGATCGCGATCGGCATCCTTGTTTTGCTGCTGCTCGGATGTCTGCTCGTGCTGATGCCGTTCGTTTCGGCGATCCTTTGGGCGGCGGTGCTATGTCTGTCGACATGGCCGCTCTACCAGCGAGCGGTGCTGCTCGTGCGCGGCCGCAATTCGATCGCCGCGCTGCTGATGACGATCGCGCTCGCCATCACGCTCGTCGCGCCATTTGCGATCGTCGGCGCCAGCATCGCAAGCAACGTTTCAGACGTGATCGCGGCAATCCGCAATCTGATCAAGGAGGGTCCGCCGGAACTGCCCGCCTTCGTAGTCCAGGCGCCCTTCGTCGGACCATGGATCAATACTCACTGGCACGAATTCACCGCTGAGGGCGCGGTAAGCCTCGAACCACTCGGAAGCTTTATCGACCCGCTGAAATCCTTCCTGCTCAAGGTCGGAGCGGCAGTTGGCGAAGGCCTTCTCCAGGTAAGCCTGAGCCTGGTGATCTGTTTTTTCCTCTTTCGCGACGGCCAGCGCGCGGCGGAGAAGCTCAATGAAATCGTCGATCGACTCGCTGGCGAGCGCGGACAGCGGCTTCTGGAGGTCGCACGCGAAACGATTTTCGGCGTCGTTTACGGAATCATCGGCACCGCGCTCGCGCAGGCGATACTTGCAGGAATTGGATTCCTGATAACCGGCGTGCCCGGTGCGCTCCTGCTCGCATTCATGACCTTCGTGCTGGCCGCAATTCCCGTCGGCCCACCGCTGATCTGGATACCAGCATCAATCTGGCTCTTCTGGCAGGGCGAGCGCGGCTGGGGCATCTTCATGGCGATTTGGGGGCTCGTCATAGTGAGCGGCTCGGATAACGTGATCAAGCCGATGCTCATCAGCCGCGCCGGCAACACGCCGCTGCTGCTGATCATGCTCGGGGTATTCGGCGGTGCGCTCGCGTTCGGATTTATCGGATTGTTCCTCGGCCCGACACTACTGGCTGTGGGTTACAGCCTCTTGGATGATTGGATATCACCCTCGACGCCGCAGCCGCAGTTGGTGCGCCGCTGGCGCGGTCGCCAGAGCGGGAGCGATTGACGCTACAGGGTGTACCGGTTGAGTAAGGGCTGACGGGCCTGATAAGAAGGATCGGAAAGCGGGCGTAATTCAGCGGTAGAATGCCAGCTTCCCAAGCTGGACGTCGCCGGTTCGACCCCGGTCGCCCGCTCCACCTTTTCTCCTGGTAGAATAGGCTGTGCCACGCTGCTTGGCTTCGCGTTCGAGGCGCTTACGACGTGCCCGAAGGCTCTCCGCAATGCGGTAATAACATAGAAATTGGTATGCGCTACTTTCGGTGATATGCGCTTCCCTGTACAGGCTCGCATACACGCGAAGCTCGTCGTATAAGTGCCTGCGTAAGACCCCGTGACCGAGATCTCGAGGAACGGGTTACGATGGGTGAAGCTTAAAGAGTTGTTCCGCAGCTCGATTGTATCGACTTGGTAGACTCGCAGTGGCACGTCGAAGCGGAGAGATAGCAGGCTTAGGAACCGGACAACGGCCTTATATCCCTTGTGGAACGCATCCTGGGCGGTATCCGCCCGACAAACGAGCGAACCCTTGCACAGCGAGCCAGCCGGGTTCAATTCAACAGAGTTGAGATGGGCGCGGCGCACCCTGATGGATGAACCTGATAAGAGAGAGGTAGTGCGCTGCCGGCACAAAGGTCGGTGTCATTCTTGGTGCTCGCAGCCGGTAAGAGAGTTTGAGCCGAAGCCCTGCGAGCACCCCGGATTGTGGCCGCGGACCGCAAGCGCGAGCACGGTTGGTAGAATTCGATGACGAGGGCTTCGCGCCAGCGGCGCGGTGAAGGAGTGAACTATGGAAGTCCTGCATGTAACGATGCGCGGGGTTGGATGTCGACAAGGAGACGGTGGTGGGCTGCGTGCGGGTCTGCGAGCGCGGTGAGGTGTGTCGTCAAGTACGGCGCTTTGCGAACACCACGGCGGGGCTGTTGGAGCTCGCGGATTGGCTCAAGGCGATCATCGCCGGCCAGACCGATGCCCGAAAGCTGGCGGCTTTGGGCGGCGAGCGGCTGGCGGCGTCGCGCGACACCGTGGTCGCCGCGCTTAGGGGCAAGGTCACCACCCATCATCGGTTCTTGCTCAAGCAGC
>JASHPB010000140.1 GCA_030038355.1 Candidatus Binataceae bacterium | reverse complement strand
GACGACGAAGTGGACGTGCGGAAGGCGCTCCGTTCAGGCGTGTCCGATGTCGAGCAGCGGGTGGGCGCGATCCTGATGCGCGCGGTGCAGCATAAGCCGACGGGGCATCATCTGCTGGAAGGGCGCTCTACCCGCGACCGCTCGATGTACCAAATCGGCGGGTAGCACCGAGATTCCTAATAATTTAAACGGTTTTTCCCGCCGAAACGGCAATCTGACAGCCACGGGATCGACCTTCGTTCGAGATTTTACTTTGAAGCCGAGAGTGCGTCTGCGATGAGCAGCGCAGCTTCGGCCTGTGCCGCCGGCAGCACGTGGGAATAGGTGTCCAGCTACCAAAGCTGGGTGCGCTCATTCGTTAAGGGATTCGGGCAGTTGGCAAAGACCGGACTGAATTGATGCGCGGGTGCTGGCGTTCTACGCGGAGCGGGCCGAACTTAAGGTCCGGCGACTGCCCGACAACCAGCCTGCCTTTTGATGTTCGGTGACATCGAAGCGGACAATCTTCCGGCGATGATGGGCCAGCATGAGCACCACGAAGAGTAGCCGGAAGGTTGCGGAGGCGGTAGAGACGACCGATTGACGGTATATCACTCTCGGTCAACAATTTCAGGACGATCTCAAAGGGTGGTTTCAGCCGAGGCCGAATTCGACACTCCGGAACTGCTTGGTGGTTTCCCCATGCCCGATTTCTCGGTGGGGGAAGCCACGACAGACGTCAGTTTCACGCGGCTTACCTGGCGAGAATCGCTCTTCCAAAAGACGATGACAGCGCAACATAAGGATTCTGCTTGTTCGGGCACGCCGCGCCGGTTCACTTCGAGAGCGCAACCGAAAGCGTCCATCACCAGAGCCCCGGAAGCGAATGGAATGACCGCCCGCTTTCAAATGGGGGGATCGGCGCCGCGGAACAACCGGCGGTTAGGCTCGCAGCGGAGGCGCCAATCGCAATCTATTCCAGTCCATATCGACGCGCCCTTACAGACAGTCGAGCCCAAGGCGGATCGCGTTGGGATTGCAATCGAGATCGTTGACGAACTGCGCGAGCGTCTTCTCGGGTCGCAGCTTAGTGATGACTTGGAACGCCATACGTCTCGCGCCTGTGAGGACTTCGACTACGTTCTTGAAAGGTGGCGAATCGAGCCGTCACACAATGTTCGGGCCAGCGAAGCATCGAGATTGGACGAGAAGATCGAGTCGTGGTCGTGAATGACGAAACGATACTTATGGTTGGAGGGAATGGTCTCGCGCAATTGCTTGAGGGTCGAGGCCGCGGTGGGATGGGTCGTCGCGCTCAGGCGGAGGACTCGGCGCGAGACGTGCTCCAAGGCTACCAACACATAGAATAATCGAAAGGTTGCGGTCGCTGCGACGCGGCGGTCGAAGGTGACGATGAACCGAGCGTAATTTTTCAGAAACGCCGCCCGGCGTTGATCGCCACGCGGTCTGCACGGCGATGCGGGCGGCGACCTCGGCAGATACTTCTGTGCGGTGCGCGGCGAGACGCGCAGGCCGAGCTTCAGCAGTAACTCGTTGGCGATTCGTTCCTCGCCTTACGAAGGATTTTCGCGCGCCATTGTTTTTGTCGGATGCTGGAGGTCTGAAGGGATCGGTCGTCGGCCGCATTTTGACTTCCACCGCCAGAAAAGCCGAAAGCCCTTGCGGTGCCAGACGAGAAGAGTTTGCGCTTCACACCCTCAAGGCCGGGCGTCAATCGAAGTGCCGACAGGGTAATACCATGATCAGCCGTGTTGCATTATCGGCCCGTCGGGGGCTGACCTTGCGCTCCTGACAGAACGCGAGCTGGTTGCGCAGGAAGAGATCTTTAGCCGCGAGCGATGTTAGAAAACGGCAGCAGAGCGCCGGGAACTGGATGGCGTCGCCTGCAATCCTGAACAAAATCGGCCGCGCACTTGAGTAAAGCTCGCTTGGATTCTGCCATCGAGGAGCGACAAATGGATGAGATTAGGCTTGGCGAACCTCCGCCTCTTTGTAACACAAACAGCCAGAAGTATCCTGAAATGCAGGATTTTGCTACTCACAAGAAGAGTGTGCTTGCGCCGGCGGACCTCAAAGCCGCCAAATCTTAGCCAGCCTCGCCAGAGGGCGGAGGGTTCTCAGATGGCTGATCGTTCCAGTAGCCAGTATGATGGTCTCCTCCATCGGTTTGGCAATCCGCTCGAATGGAAACTCGCCTATCGCGTCGCATTAATCGCGCTCATCGCGTTTTCGTTTACAGCCTGGACCGTCATAATCGCGCGCTACCTCATGGCCCATCGGGCGGTCGCCGACTACGTTTCTCGGCCCTTGCTGAGCAAATTACTATTTGTCGAAGAGCGAGTGTTTGCAATTGGATGGGTCGTCTACATGGCCGTCGGTCTGACGCTCGGCAAGTTCCACCGCCAGGGACGCGGGGTCCGGTTTCTGGCCAACTCCGAGCCATTCTTTTACGTGCTGCACGTGCTTGCAGTGGCCTATTGTCTGGGTTTTTTTACCACGATCTACTTCGGCACCACGCTGCTCAGCGGAGTGACGGTCGGAATGGTACTCTTGGAACCAACGGCAGTCGTGCTTGCGATGCTGAGCATGATCGCAGGCGCTATCATTCTCACACTTGCGACGCAGGTTCACTGGATTCCTTACGCCCCGCTGATTCTGCAAACCCCCTTCAAGGATGGAGTTCTTTCGCCGACGTGGCTGGCCACGTTCGGTGGCTTCGATTCTGCGTTGCTGCTTTTTCTGTTCGGCCTCATTCTTCTGGTCCTCCAACGTTGGCGGCTGCGAGAAGAACAACTGATCCAGGCGAATCGATTCCTAACCAGGTTCCTATCGCCGCAGGTTGCGCGTATCGCTAATCAACTGGGAATGGCGGCGGTGATGCAGAAGAGCCGCTCGCAACTTACCGCCATAGAGTGCGACCTCAGGGGATTTACTGCCTTCTCAGAAAGCGTAGCGCCGGAAGAAGTCGTCGATCTTCTCGAACGTTACTATTCAGCGATCGGTGAGGCCGTGGGCGAGCACGGCGGTACGATCAAGGACTACTCCGGAGATGGCGTATTGGTCCTGGTAGGAGCACCCGTTCCCTATCCAGACCATGCCCGGCGCGCGGTTCTAATCGCGTCGAGTATTCGCGAGCGTGTGACGAAAATCCTCTCAGCGTGGAAGAACCTTGGGCTGGAGCTACAAGTTGGGGTTGGTCTCGCCGGCGGCTATGTAACTGTCGGAGCGATCGGCGGCGCCGAGCGCCTCGAGTATGTTGCGGTGGGTCCGGCGGTCAACCTTGCCTCGCGCCTATGCGAGCGCGCGGCGGGCAATATCTTGGTAGATCAAAGGGTAGTCAGCCTGCTTGGAGAAAATCCGCCGTTTCACTTTGAGCCAGTAGAGACTGCTACTATCAAGGGCTTTTCGCGTCCGGTTAAGGTATTCGAGCTAATCACACCAAATGGGGATATTCTATCAGCTGATGAGATTGGTGCCGTTGCCGACAATCGGTCTGTCGCGCAGAAAACGTCGGTGTCGACTGGAAACGGCGACCATTGAACAACCGACGCCTGACGGTCTTGTTAAAAACGCTTATCCATGGTCGGACCAAGCGATACAGTCCGGCCACGATGCTTGCGCTCGACCTAATAGTGCACGACATTGCCAACGAACTGAAGATGTACAAGGAGATGGCAAAGATTCCGCCCCAATATGCGCGCAATTTCCGCTAACGCGTGCTATTCCAACTGCCATGAAGATCTTTCGAATCGCCAGTCTCGCCGTGCTTGCATGCGTTTTGTCAATCGCGATCGCCGGCGCTGCCCGCGCGGAGCAGAATACCGTGCCGGGATGGGATCCCGCTCTGTTCCGCGATGCTAGCACCATAAAGATAATGACCACCGAACCTGACATCGGAGAGCATTGGTCAAACCTGTGGGTGGTCGTCATCGACGGACAGCCGTACGTCCGCCTTGGCGATCGCGCATACGGACGAATTAGGAGGAACTCCACCAGCCCCTACGTTAAGTTGAAGGTGGCAGACAAGGAATTTGACAAGGTGAAGGTGGAGGAGATGCCTGACATGAAGGAACAGGTCGCCGCCGCCATGGCCCAGAAGTATTGGATGGACATCCTTATCCGGCATGAGTCACATCCGATGGTTGCTCGTCTAATTCCGGAAGTCCCTCCACCCGCGACATCTTCAAACTAGCCGCGTTGCCGGACGCCTGCGCCTAAGTTTTTCGGAATCGGTAAGGGTGTCGTTGGTCAAACGGGCACTTTCCACAAGCACCCGCGAAGCAGCCTAATAGGGTAACATGAAAGCGGGGTGGAGGTCCGGCGTAGAATGGTGGAAGCAGTTCACTATCAAACGCAAAGGAGCGACGACCCCGATGCTGTACGCAGGAATAGACTACCACAAGCGATACTCACAAGTGCACGTCATCGACGAGAACGGACGAACGCGAGC
>JASHPB010000139.1 GCA_030038355.1 Candidatus Binataceae bacterium | reverse complement strand
GCGACGGATTTTCGATCGGCGCGGCGACCAATGGTTGAGAACGGCGCTGAACAGGAGCGACGAAAGCGGCTCGCCTCAGATGCCGATGGTGCAGCGCAATCTTGCCGAACGGGCTCCGACCCAAAACCGCGGCGAAGGCGAGGATAGCTTTGTTGCGCGCCTCAAGGCGGGCGACGGCGATGCCGCTCGCGAATTTTTCGACGCTTATGCGAAACGGATTCATCGATTTATTGCCAACGCGCTTGGCGGCGATCCTCGCGACGCAGAAGACCTCCTGCAGGAAACCTTCATCGCGCTCGCCGAGGCGCTGCCTTACTTCCGCGGCGACTCTTCGCTATTCACGTTCACCTGCGCGATCGCGCATCGGAAGGTGCAGTCCTTCATCAGGCGCACGGCGCGCCGACGACGGCTCACGCTGGAACCTGGAATCGAATCGCCAACCGAAGCATTCGATCCAGCCCAACGTGACGACGTCGTGCGCGCGATGAAGCAACTCGACCGCGACTATCGAGAAGTGCTGATGCTCAAGTACGTCGAGGAGATGAAAGTCGGAGAGATGGCGCGCGTGATGGAGCTTAGCGAGCACGCGGTCGAATCGCGCCTGGCGCGAGCGCGCCGAGCGCTGCGTGCAATGCTCGAGGCGAAGCGATGAGCGCGAGATTAGACGAGGCGGAAATCGCCGCGATGCTTCGCGGCAGCGCTGACGCAGCACGCGATGTCGGCCCGGCTGGCCTGCGCGAGCGATTCGCGGCACGTCTCGGCGAAGTCGCGGTCCGCCCTGATGCTGTGCCGATTGAATTTGACGGACGCAAGGTCGAAGCCCGACGAGGCGGCACGATCCTCGCGGCTGCAATCAAGAATCGCCTCCGGCTGATGCACGTGTGCGGAGCGCGCACGCTCTGCGGCACCTGCCGGGTCAAGATCGATTTTGGGCGCGAGAATCTGACGCCGATGAGTGCGAAGGAAAAACTCTCGCTTCGCTATCATTTGTCGTTAAGCCCGCGTACGCGGCTCGCGTGCCAAGCGCGCGTCGAGGGCCCGATCGAGGTGGAATCGTTGTTCCCGTTGTGCGGCGACTTGCCTGGAGAAGAACAAGCACGATGATGTCTTGGCCGCTCCGTTATCGCCTGCTGAGTTTCGCGATTACGATCGGCGTCACGCTTACGGAATTTGCGCTGGTCGCGGTGCCGCTCGGTTTAATCGTGTGGTTCTCCGGCCTGGCCACTGTCGCGCATATCGTCGAGGTGGCAGTCGTCGTCGCCGCGACGTTTTCGCTGTCCATCGCGATTAGCGCGCACGTATGGCCGCGTCACCATCAGCGTCTCCAACCGCAAGGGGTAAAATGAACAAAGATATTCCGGCATGGATCCGCGGACCGCTCTGGCTGCTGGCCGCCGTGACGTTGATTAACGGTGTCGCGATGTTCTTCTTTCCGTTGACGTGGTTCTTCCGTCTTGTGCCCGGTGTAGCGGAGACCGGGCCCTACAACATGCACCTGGTTATGGACGGCGGAACCTTTTATCTCGGCGTAGGCCTGGGACTGATCGCGGCCGCGATCGATGCCATCCGCAACGCCATCGCGGTGGTGGTCGCCGCGGTGGCGAGCACGACGCATGCGCTGCTCCATTTATGGTCGCATGCCGAGGGATTGCTGACGTGGAACGCCGCTACCACCGAGATCTTTGGCATTTACCTCCCCACGCTCGTGCTGATCGCGCTCGCCATCTGGCTCTATCGTCCGCCGACACGGACTGCCATCGGTGCGGTTCGCGCAGCCTGAAGCTGGAGGTGACTTGGATGAGAATTCAGCCAGTCGATGAAAAGCGCATGCCGCTCAGCCTGAAACCACTGACGTTCATGATGAAGCGCCAATTCGGCAAGGTATTGAAGCCGTTCCAGGTGTTGGCGCACCGGCCGGCGCTCAGCTGGATGTTCACG
The DNA here is from genome assembly GCA_030038355.1 of Candidatus Binataceae bacterium. Classification (GTDB taxonomy): domain Bacteria; phylum Desulfobacterota; class Binatia; order Binatales; family Binataceae; genus JASHPB01. The sequence goes on along the minus strand of JASHPB010000139.1, from coordinate 4,843 downwards.
ATCTTCATGATCTCGGTGGAGAGTTCCAAAGGCGTGGACGACACGATCAAGCGATTGGTGTGTCTGCGCGCGGCGCAGCTTATTGGCTGCCCGTTCTGAATGGACATCAACGCTGCCGGTGGCAGCCAAGTTGGCATCAGCCAGGAGAAGATTGCCGCAGTTGCGGATTATCAGGAGAATCCGCTGTTCACCCCGCGCGAGCGTGCCGCGCTCCGCTATGCTGAAGAGGTGTCGCAGACCTCGGTCGAGGTTCCCGACGAAGTCTTCGAGGATTTGAAACGATACTTCGACGATAAGCAGATAATCGCACTGACAGCGGAAATCGCACTCGAGAATTACCGCGCGCGTTTCAATCGAGCGCTCCAGATCGAGAGCGACGGCTTCTGCATGCTGCCGGCGAATCATCCTGGGCTGCCGGCGAATCATCCTGGGCTGCCGGCGCATCGCCCTCCCGCGTAGTCTATTTTGCGCCAAATCGGCTCCAGGAGCCGAGAATTAACGCCATAGCGAAGGGTTAATTGGTGCTCCGGCTCCTGATAGTATCCTTCTGCCCAATAGCGCCGAATCGACCACATAACTTGAGGTCGTCGTCAGCGCCTACATCTTGATGGCGAGGCTAGGCCCGCCAACGAACGGGGAAAGGCATCCTTGCCGATAGGTCTGAAATCGATCGCTAGAACGCTGAGCTTCATCGCGCGACTGGTGCTGATTGTCTGCGCAGCCTCAATTGCGCTTGCGTGCTCGCACGGCTCCGAGCCGCAGGGGTTCGGTCCGCGAAGCGCCGTGCCGGTGCTGGCCGCGAAGGCTGAGGAGAAGACGGTAGCCAACGCGCTGCATGCGATTGGACGCGTCGAGGCGTTTTCCACGGTTAACGTGAAGTCGATGGTGGGTGGGCAGATTACCGAGGTCCACTTCAAGGAAGGCGACGAGGTAAAGCAGGGCGACCTGCTCTTCACGGTCGATCCGCGGCCCTATCAGGCCGCGCTGCTGCAATCCGAGGCCAACCTCGCCCGTGATGTCGCGCTCGCCACGCGCGCCGACGCAGACGAGAAGCGGTACGCATTTCTGCTGAAGCAGGGTGTCGGTTCGCATCAGCAATACGATCAGGCGCATGCCGATGCGGCATCGGCTGACGCTCTGGTGGCGGCCGACAAAGCCGCGCTCGAAACCGCGAAACTCAACCTCGCCTACACCTCGATCCGATCGCCTATCGAGGGCCGCACCGGCGATCTGCTGGTTCACGCCGGAAATGTGATCAAAGCTAACGAAGATAACCCGATGGTCGTCATCAATCAGATCCGGCCGGTGTACGTCGATTTTTCGATCCCCGAACAGAATCTCCCGGAAGTCCGCGCCTACGTCGCTGAGCGCAAGCTTCCCGTCGACGCAGCACTCCCCGGCCGACAAGAGACCTCGGAGCGTGGTGAACTGACTTTTATCGACAACACTGTCGATCGCACGACGGGGACGATCAACCTGAAGGGCACTTTCAGCAACGGGGACAGCAAGCTATGGCCGGGCGAGTTCGTTAACACCACGCTGCTGCTGAACGAGCTTCCCAACACGATCGTGGTGCCATCGCAGGCGATTCAGACCGGCCAGGACGGCTCCTACGTTTTTGTGATCAATTCAGCCATGAAGGCCGAGACGCGCCCGGTGGTGATCGGCCAGTCGATCGACGGCGAGACCGTAGTCGAGCGCGGTCTCAAGGCCGGCGAGATGGTGGTGACTGACGGCCAGCTACGCCTGATACCAGGCGCTACGGTGGCAATCAAGCATGGACTGACCGGCGGCGGAGTCGAATCGTGAACTTCGCCGGACTCTTCATTCGTCGGCCGGTGATGACGACGCTGGTTTCGATCGCCATCGTGCTGTTCGGCATCATGGCGTATCGCTACCTGCCGGTGAGCGATCTTCCCAACGTCGACTTTCCGACCATCGTCGTGAGCGCGAGCCTGCCGGGCGCGAGCCCCGACACGATGGCCTCGTCGATCGCGACGCCGCTCGAAAAGCAGTTCTCGACTATCGCGGGCCTCGACTCGATGAGCTCGAGCAGCGAGCAGAGCGACACCAGCATCACCCTGCAATTCAATTTGTCGCGTAACATCGACGCTGCCGCCCAGGACGTGCAGGCCGCCATTACCGCAACGCTGTCGCAGCTCCCGACCGGCATGCCGTCGCCGCCAACCTACCGCAAGGTCAATCCTGCCGACTCGCCGATTCTCTACTTATCGCTCAGCTCGACGACGATGCCGATCTCGCAGGTTGATGAATACGCCGAGACCTACCTCGGCGAGCGCATCTCGATGGTGAGCGGCGTCGCGCAGGTGCAGATCTACGGCTCACAGAAATATGCCGTCCGCGTGCAGGTCGATCCAACGGAGCTGGCTACGCGCGGGATCGGCGTCGATGAAGTAGCCAGCGCCATTCAGAATGCCAACGTCGACCTGCCAACCGGCACGCTCTATGGCACGCATCAGCAGTTCACCGTCCAGACCAAGGGGCAGCTTACCGACGCCGCCGCCTATCGTCCGCTCATCGTCGCATACCGCAACGGCGCGCCCGTTCGGCTCGACGAGATTGGACGCGTCCTCGACAGCGTGCAGGATGACAAGTCGCGCGGATGGGCCGATGGCGAGCCTTCCGTGGTCCTCGCGGTTCAGCGCCAGCCAGGCACGAATACGGTCGAGGTCGTCGATCGCGTCCGCGCCCTGCTGCCGGCCTTTCGCGCCGAAGTGCCCGCCTCGCTGCATATCGACATCCTCGGCGACCGCTCCGAGACGATCCGCGCGAGCGTCAATGACGTTCAGTTCACGCTGCTGCTGACGGTGTTCCTCGTCGTCCTGGTCATCTTCCTCTTCCTGCGCAACCTCTCCGCCACCGTGATTCCGAGCGCCGCGCTGCCGATGTCGATCATCGGCACGTTCGCCGTGATGTGGGTCCTCGACTACTCTCTCGACAACCTGTCGCTGATGGCGATCACGCTCGCCGTCGGTTTTGTCGTCGACGACGCCATCGTGATGCTCGAGAATATCGTGCGCCACATGGAGATGGGCAAGGACGCGCTAACCGCCTCGCTCGACGGCGCCGCCGAAATCGGTTTCACGATCGTCTCGATGACGCTGTCGCTCGCCGCGGTCTTTATCCCAGTGCTGTTCATGAGCGGCATCCTCGGCCGCTTGCTGCACGAGTTCGCCGTCACGATCGGCGCTGCCATCCTCGTCTCGGGATTCGTGTCGTTGACGCTGACCCCCATGCTCTGCTCGCGTTTTCTCAAGCCGCCGGCGAGTGAGCGTCACGGCCGCTTGTACATGGTGACCGAGCGCGGCTTCGACGCGATGCTCGATTACTATCAGCGAAGCCTCTCATGGGTGATGCGGCATCGCCCTGGGACGCTGATCTTCTCGGTCTTCCTGCTGGTCGCGACCATCTGGATGTTCATGGTGATGCCGAAGGGCTTCCTGCCGAGCGAGGACAACAATGACCTCATCATCTTCACGCTCGCCCAGCAGGGAATCTCGTTCGACTCGATGGTGCAGCATCAGCTCGCCGCCGCCTCACTTATCAAGGGCGATCCCAACCTGCGCAGTTACTTCGTGAGCGTCGGAGCGAGCGGCCCCGGTGGCGCCTCGAACTCGGGCATCATCTTCACCCATCTCGTGCCGCGCTCGCAGCGCAAGTACAGCGTCGACGAGCTGATCGCGAAGTGGCGGCCGAAGATGAACAGCATCCCCGGCCTCAGCGTGTTTTTGCAGAATCCTCCGCCGATTCGAATCGGCGCACAGTTCACCCGCTCGATGTATCAGCTCACGCTGCAATGCCCTGATACGACGGCGCTCTACAAGTACGCGCCCCTGCTCGAGCAGCGCCTCGCCAAGCTGCCGGAGCTGCGCGGCGTAAACAGCGACCTGCAGGTGAAGAATCCGCAGGTGACAATCGATATCGACCGCGATCGCGCGCACACGCTAGGCATCACCGCCCAGGAAATCGAGGACGCGCTCAACGACGCCTACGGTGCGCGCCAGATCTCGACCATCTACGCGCCCAACAATGAGTACTGGGTAATCATGGAAGTCGAGCCGCAGTACCAGCTCGATCCGTCAACGCTGTCGCTGCTCTACATTCGATCCGCCCAGACCGGCCAACTGGTGCCGCTCGATACGGTGGTCAAGTTCACGCGCTCACTGGGCCCGCTCTCGATTAATCACCTCGGCCAGCTTCCGTCGGCGACGATCTCCTTCGATACCGCGCCCGGCGTGTCGCTCGGCCAGGCAATCAAGGAAGTGCATCGCGTCGCCGAGGACATCCTGCCCGCATCGATTACCATCAGCTTCCAGGGCACGGCGCAGGCGTTCCAGTCGTCGACCTCGAACCTCGGCATGCTGCTGATGATGACGATCCTCATCATCTACCTGGTGCTCGGCATCCTGTACGAGAGCTTCATCCATCCGATCACAATTCTCTCCGGCCTGCCTGCGGCCGGACTCGGCGCGCTGCTGACGCTCTGGGTCTTCGGCATGGAGCTCGACCTGTTCGCGTTCGTCGGCGTGATCATGCTCGTCGGACTGGTGAAGAAGAATGCCATCATGATGATCGACTTCGCGCTCGACGCCCAGCGCAACGAGGGCAAGTCTCCGGCCGAGGCGATCTTCGAGGGCTGCATCATCCGGTTCCGCCCGATCATGATGACTACGATGGCTGCCCTGATGGGCACGCTGCCGATCGCGCTCGGCGTCGGCGCGGGTGCAGAATCGCGGCGCCCGCTCGGTGTTGCCGTTGTCGGCGGCCTCTTCTTCTCGCAGTTCCTGACGCTCTACATCACGCCCGTCATTTACACCTACCT
>JASHPB010000138.1 GCA_030038355.1 Candidatus Binataceae bacterium | reverse complement strand
CGAGACGAAGATCATCTTGCCGGGATTTTCCACGGTGACCACGTGGGTGTAGCCGCGCGGCGCCGACATCGACTCTGGATTGATAAATTTCTTTTCCATCGAAGCCTCCCGAATGGCGAATGCCGATACGCATCAGTTTAATTGCCGCCGTAGTGCAGGACCTGGATCTTCTCGAGCGTTACCAGGCCCGAGCCCATCATCGCATCGAGCACCGGCAAAAACGCGTTGATCTTGTCGGGCGAGTCGACGATCTCGATCACCACCGGCAAATCCTGCGACAAGCGCAGAACCTTGGCCGAATGGATCTGGCTATGCTCGCCGAAGCCCATCGGGCCGCGCAGCACTGTGGCACCCGCGAGGTTGTGCTCGCGCGCCTTCAGCACGATCGCTTCGTAGAGCGGTTTGCTTCCCGACCTCTCGCCTTCGCCAACATGGATTCGGAGCAGGACCGCCTCTTCTATTGGTTTCATCGCCACGCTCCTCTGTTAAGCGCTGACGCGGCGACATATCCGAGCCACACCGCGAGCAGGCAAAAAATTACAGAGAAAACCGCGTTGGCACCCGCCGCAAGCCACTGGCCGTCCTGCGCCAGACTCAACGTTTCGAAAGAGAAAGTCGAGAAGGTCGTGTAGCCGCCGCAGATTCCGACCGCGACGAATTGCCGTGTATGCACTGACGCAAGCAGGCGTCCGTTGGGGCCCGTTAGCGTGAGGAAGAATCCGATAAAGACCGCGCCGGTAACGTTGACGAACATCGTACCGAAAGGAAAGGTACCGCCGGTCGCGGCCGCGACCATACCCGAAAATCCGTAGCGCGCCATCGAACCCAGCGCGCCGCCAAGTGCAATCAACAGGTACGTAAGAAACAAGCGTCCTCCGATCAGGCGTGCCCGCAATGCGCGGTGCGGGATTGCACCTTCTCAGGGTGGGCCTTCTCGAAGATCGAAAGATAGTTTACGCGTGACCCGATCGCCACCTTCCGAGCTGGGCGGCGCTCATTCGATTTCGCTATCGGGAATCGTGGTCGGCTGGCTCGACGGCGACTTCTTCTGACTGTCGGGCTGGGTCGACTGCGCCTCAGGCGTGCCCTTCTTTTCGTACTCGTAGCCCGAGTAGGCGAGGCCCGGGATCATCAGCGCCGGGCATCCGCTGCAGCTGAGGCCGATCAATGCGAACGCGACAATCGGCAGGTAGCTGCGCGATATTCTCGCCGCGATCTTTCCGCACCAATCACTCATCACCTTCAATTCCGACACGACGCTCGACTGCCCGCAATCGGCGAATCAGTTCGGGCAGTCGCGGCAGGACCGCCATATAGCGGCGCGCCTTGCGTGCATCGACCGCCGGGCTGCCGAGCACGACGGCATTGGCCTCGATGTCATTATGAACACCGGCTTGCGCGCCGATCATCGCCCGGTCGCCGATTTTGACGTGATCGGCGCTGCCGGTCTGCCCGCCCCATAGCGTCCACTTGCCGACTTGCACCGAGCCCGATACACCGGCGAATGCGCTGAAACGCGAATACTCGCCGATTTCGCAGTTGTGCCCGATATGGACCTGGTCGTCGGTTTTGACCCCGCGATGCAGAATCGTCACGCCGATCATCGCGCGATCGACCGTGGTATTGGCGCCGATCTCGACCTCGTCTTCGATGACAACGCTCCCGACCTGCGGAATCTTGACCAGGCCGCCGTCCGCCTCGACGTAGCCGAAGCCGTCGGCGCCGATCACCGCGTGGTTGAGAATCGTAACACGGTTGCCGATCGTCGTGCCTTCGCGGATCGAGGCATGGCTGTGGCAGATAAAGCGATCGCCGATGGTGACGCCCGGATAAATCGTGACCTGCGGATGGACAATTGCGTCGCGGCCGATCGTCACGCCCGAGCCAATCACCACGTAGGCGCCGATCGATGCGTTCTCGCCGATTTTCGCATCGGGCGCGATTTTTGCCGATGGATCAATTCCGGGCGCCGGCCGGTAGGGCGGAAAGAACGTCTCCAGCACGCGCGCAAAATCGGCGTAGGGATTTTTGCTGATCAAGGTTGCGCACGTAGCTTGGGCGGCAAGTTCGCGGGTCGTGATCGCAGCCGAGACCTTCGATTTGAGTGCCGCCGCGTATTTCGGCGCGGCGACGAAGATAATCGTGCCGGGACCCGCGGCTTCGACCGGCGCGGGCGTGAAAATCTCCGTCTCGCCGTTGCCGCGCAGCTCCAGGTTGAGACGGGAAGCCAGTTCATTTAGTTTCATTTGATCACCCTGCCGCGGCCGGATCGATTGCGCCTGTCGCGTCGATCTCGACTTGCGGCGTTGGAGATTTCCTCAGGCGCGCGCATCGAGGGCGAGTAGCGCATCGATCGGCTCGTTCACTCCGATCTGCCGAAGACAATTGTAATGACCGTAGCGGCAGGTGCGAGCGAGGCAAGGGCTACATTCTAGGTGGTGATAGAGGACCCAGGTCTTCGCGCCAAGCGGTCCCGTGCGGGAGGGATTCGTCGAGCCGAAGAGCGCGAGCGTCTTGATTCCAAGCGCACCGGCCAGGTGCATCGCGCCCGAGTCGTTGCCGATAAACGCGTCGCAGAGCGAGAGCAGGGCGATGAGCTCACCGACACTTGTTTCGCCCGCCGCGACGATTGCACCACCTTTTGCCGCGTGTGCTACTTGCTCGCACTTTAGGCGCTCGTCGGGCGCGCCGACCAGCACGCACTCGGCATTCCATCGCTCGGCGATCGAATCGATCAGCGCGCCAAAGTTGTCCGTCGGCCACTCCTTGGCAGGTCCGTAAGCTGCCGCGGGTGCGATCGCGACCAGGCGAGCCTCAGCTCTGTGGCGATGCGCCCCGAGCCACGAGCGCATCCGCTCGCGGTTAGGTTCGTGCGGCGCGATCGCGAAATCGGCGCCGTCGCCCTCGATGCCAAGCGTCTCGCGGATCATCGCGAGCCAATACTTCGATTGATGATCGCGCGTGGCGTCGATTGGAACATTGGCGCCGATCGTTAGCATCGGGCCGCGTGCATCGGCGATAAAGCCGGCGCGCTCACGCACCCCGGCCATCGTCATCCAGAATGCCGCCTCGAAGCTCCGCGGAAAGAGCACGGCGAGATCGAACTGGCCCGCGCGGATCTGATTGATGATTCTAGCTCGATCGAGAACACCGCTCACGCCGCGCCGAACCGTGTACGGAATCACCTCATCGATCCGGCCGGCGCCATCGAAAAAGCTCGCGAGCTCTTGCTTGATAAGCACCGCCAGGTGCGCAGCGGGAAAGCTGCGTCGAATCGCACCCAGCGCCGGCAGGCTCATCACCAGGTCGCCGAGCCAGTTGACTTCCTTGACGACGATTCGGCGCGGCGAAGTGATTCTTCTGGCCAAGCGAAGGGCAGGCGCGCTTTGCTCGACTGTGCTCGCTACTCCTGCGGGATCCACGAAGCTCTTCCTGCGGATGATGATTTCATCACGCCGCCAAAGGGAATTAAACCATGCCGAAATCTGAGCCTCAGTGAATGCGTAATTCCAAGAGCAGTCCTTGGATCGAGCAATCTTATGCACTAGCAGGAATCAGAATATGCCTGTCTCGGCATCTCGCGGGACATATCGGCCTCGCCGCGACTTGGGGCTGACCGGCACTTCTCATCAAGCTGCCGCAGGGCAGTATCGACCGATACACCGTGCTCGCGAAGACGCCCGTTGCAGAAGCTTGCGAAAGCCGCGGTGGTCTTCAATCAGCCGGTCGATCAAATCGTCGTGGCGCTCCACCCGAACCAGTTGGGACGATGGCCTGCCCTTGACCGTGACCGCAACCGGCTCGTCGTGACAGAGTCGGCCATAGCGACTCAGCTAAGCTTTGGCCTCACTCAGTGGAACGACTTTCATGAACCGTGAACCTCTCGCCGCGCACCAAGAGTGAACTCCCCCGCTTTTGTCCGACATGCCCGATGGTGACGTTCGCCTAGGCCTCGTCGACGCTCAAGAGCACGCTGAAGCGGCCAAACAGCGGCAATTCTCGGCGGGCTAGGAATTCCGACCGCAAGTCCTAAAAAAATGCCGCGTCCTTGCGAGCGCTTCCGATGAGAGCCCGTGCGTGATCGCTGCTAAGAACTGCTCGCGCTTCCGCGTGGCCTAATGGGTGAGGTCGGCAATGACCGATTCCGTCGCGGTTACCGTCCACGGCGGCACTTAGGAACTTTATCGAAGACCATCATTCTCGAATATCGCAAACCGTTTTGATGGCTGAAGTCTCCTCGATCCCTGGGTCGCCACTACCTCTTCAGCGCAGCGATTACCTGCTCGACGATCGAGTCCGCCTTCGCGCGCATCTCGGCATCGGTCGCGTCCTGGATCGGATGCGCCACGAAAACGCGCCGCAGCTCGGGCAATCCCAGCGCCGCCGCCTGTTTTTCCGCCGCGTCGACGAACACATCCGACGCGATCATCACGGCCGGCTTCTTATTGATTTCGAACCAGACTGAATCGTGCACACTGCACGTTGTGCAGGACCCTCAATCGGCTAGCGCTTCGATAACGAAGTCGCTTTCCTCCGCGATACGGCGGCGCAGTTCGTCGGGCGCCGGCTTGGTGAAAGTGGGTTTGCGATAGCGCTTGACTTCGACGCCCGGCAGCCGATCGATCAGATGGTCGGCCAGGCGATCGATCAACACATCGCCGCGCGGTTTGGCGATATCGAGCATTGCAACGCGGCCTCTTATCTCGCCGCTGCGGGCCGCGAGCGTGCGCCGAATCGGCACGCGCTCGTCGGTGGGATCAAGAATGACTTGCTTCATGGCGCCTCCTCGATTTTTCGGCTGACGCTCGACGAGCCCATCGGGCCCGACACCCAGCCGGCAAACACGGCGGAAAACTTACCGGCTTCGCCGCCTGCGACGATAATATTGATATATTCGGGCCGGCGAAACTTCGGAATCTTCTGCGCGAGTTGATCGGCGGATGGATTCGCCAGCCCCATCGACTTCAACGGAACACCCTCGCCGCTTTCCTCGTCGGGAATCAGCTCCCGAAGCGGCCGCGACGTCACTTCCTGGATTCGTTCGCGTACTTGCGCCTTGGTCCACTTGTCGCGCGCGATCGTATCGGCATGCTCGGGGCTAATCACCAACAGAACTTCGCCTGATCCGTGCTGCTTCGGATGCCAGCATGCCTCGAGCCCGAGGCCGAGGCTGCCCGCGAGTGCGCGCGCGGAGCGCGAAGTCTGGTCGGCTATCTGGCGCGAGCCAGCCTCGAGTCCAAATACCGTCACGACGTTGTCTTCCTTCTTGAAGCCCCGCTCGACGTGCAGCGGCTCGAAGGGACTGCGCTCCTCCCATTCGGCGAAACAGGTGGTGAACTTGCCGATCGCGCCGAGGGTGGAGCGTTCAATATCGCCCGGCTTCGCGCCGCCGACATTGCGCAGCACGAGTTTCAACGCACGACCGATCGTGGCGTTGGGCCGCGTGCCATAGCCGAGCGCCATCATACCCATGTTCATGCCGAGCGCGTTCCGAATCGGACCGTTGACGACGATCACGGGCGTCGCGCCCCAGGTCGTCGCCATCACGCCGTGGATATTGAACTCGTCGGTGCAGACCGCCTGCAGCGCGGCGATCACGACCGGCAGATACTCTGGCCGTGCGCCGGCCATCACGGCGTTGATCGCGAGTTTTTCGACCGTGACTGGCGCGAGATTCGGCGGCGCGGTCGCGATTACCTCGCGCGGATCGCGGCGCGTTGCGGTGAGCATCCAGCGGACGCGCTCGGGCGTCGGCGGCACGACGGGCAGGCCGTCAGTGAGGCCGCGCTCGAACATGAACTCAAAAACATCTTCCTGATCGCCGAGCTCGATTCGCCGCGCCGTCATCCGCTCACCGCGCGCCTCGGCCGCAAGCCGTTCAGCGATTTCGGGCGCGACTGATTTCGAGCCGCATCCCGGCCGCAGCTCGGGCATCGAGTTCCAATCAAGCGCGGGCACTGCCGTGCCGCTCTGACGCGCAAGCTCGGTCATGAGGCCGCGCCAGTCCTCGCGCGCAAAGCCGATGAACCGGCGCAGCTGTTTCCCCGCTGGATCAGCGAGGATCACTGTCGGCACCGTGTCGAGGTCATAGGCGAATGAGACATTGAGCGCGGAGTCATCGAGCATTGGCGCTGTAAGGTGATGCCGTGTGACCAGCTTATCGTTGCCGTCGCGCTCCTGTCCGATGACGAGAACGTCGACGCTCGTTCCGATTGCGCGATGCGCCGCCTCGATCAGCGGCATCGTGATGCCGCAGGTCGGGCAGTCTTCCTTAACGAAGCAGAGCAGCGCAACGCGGCCGGTCGGGAACTTGCGGCCGTTCCCAGAGCCGTCGAGCAGCGTGAACGCTGGAAGCGACGATGCCGAAGCGTTTTCCAAATTACTCTTGCGGCGCTGCGTTCGCCGGCTCGCCCTCGGGCAGCAGCTCGAAGCGCCGATGCAGCCGCTCGTAAAATTCCACCGACGCGCTCACGTAGCTCTTGCCGTTGATTCCACCCGCGACTAGCACCTTACCGTTGTCGAGCATGGTCGCGGTTTGATCGAGCCGCCCGACGTGCATCGGAGGTGGCTGATCGAACCTGCCTACCGTTACGTCGTAAAGATCCGCTTCCTTGGAGCCGATAACGACCGGCCCCTGCTGCAGCCATCCTCCAGCCACGAGCACCGAGCCGTCGGTCAGCAGAGTTGCAGTGCCGAGATAGTGCGGCCCGTACATGTCGGGCGCCTTCTGAAAGCTGTGCGATTCGGGATCGTAATACTCCGCGGTGTTGAGCGGCGCGAACGAGGCGATATTGCGCGTACCACCGAATCTGCCGGCCAGCAAAATGCGTGAGCTCTTGCCGCCGGCGATCAGCGCGCGGCCATCGCGCAACAGTACGGCGGAGGCGCCGACGCGATCGCTGATCATCGGCGAATTGATCAGGCTGAAGCTACCGCTGCGCGGATCGTACAGCTCGCCGTTGCGATACACGATGTAACCGCCCGGCATGCCGGCCCGTCCGCCGCCCGCTATCAAGACCTGGCCGTTCAGCAGGAGCGTCGCGGTATGCGCCTCACGCGGCACCGTCATGGTTCCAGTCGGACTGAAGGTTCCGATGCCCGGGTCGTAGACCTCCGCGCTTGAGATCGTGTGTTGTCCGTTGTCGCTGCCGCCCGCGATCATGACGCGCCCGTCATTGAGCAGCGTGGCGGTGTGGCCCTCGCGCGGCACCGCCATCGAGCCCGTGGGAGAGAAGGTTCCCGACGCGGGGTCATAGATCTCAGCGCTCGAGAGTTCCGAACGATAGCCGATATTGCGTGCGCCGCCAGCCACCAGAACGCGGCCGTCTCTAAGCAGCGTGATCGTCTGACCCTGGCGCGGATCGTTCATGCTGCCGGTCGGCTCGAAAGTCTCCGTCGCCGGATTGTAGAGTTCGGCGCTGTTGAGTACGCCGCCGACGAGTGCTGTCGACGTGCCACCGCAGATGAGCACCTTGCCATTGAGTAACTTGACCGCGGCGGCATCCGCCCTGGGCGTTGTCATTGAGAGCGCCATCACGCGTTGGCCCTGCGGATTGGTGACGTAGACCGGCGCTTCGCTGATACCGGCGCTCGAGCATCCGGCCATAAGCGCCGCGAGCACGCAGAGAATCATGCGGGTGAAGGAGGAAAGTAGACGTCGCATCGGCATCAGCACTGAAGCAGCCTCTCTCGGCGGGCTATACCTGCCGCGGCGCTGACGGTCAACCGAGATGATTGTGCTCAGTGCGATCCGAATCAGGCAATCTGCCAATGATGTCTGGACGTCGCGTAACTCGTCGGTTACATGTCATTGCGGTGGACATCGATTGCGTTTTCGCCGCGCTCGCCGATCCGACCCGTCGCGAACTGCTCGCGCGGTTGGCGCGCCGGCCCAGCCGTGCCGGCGATCTGGCTCTGGGTCTCCCGATGAGCCGGCCCGCGGTCGCCAAGCACATGAGCGTACTCAGGCGCGCGCGGCTCGTCGAAACGCGCCGCCGCGGACGCGAGCAGATCTACAGCCTCAAGCCGCAGGGCCGCGCCGCGATCGAGGAACTGCAACGCACGCTGGAGCGCGTGAGCCATTTCTGGGACACGGCGCTGCAATCGTTCAAGAACCTCGCTGAGTCGCGATGACTCGTTGCCGCCGACAAGGAGGATCACGATGAAACTGTATTGGTTCAATTCGCCCAACCCGCAGAAGGTGCGCCTCGCACTTGCCGAGCTCGGCACGCCGTGCGAGGTCGAGCTGGTCGATCTCTTCAAGGGACAAAACCGCACGCCTGGCTACCTCGCACTCAATCCTAGCGGGCGCGCGCCGACGCTCGACGACAACGGCTTCATACTGTGGGAATCGAACGCGATAGTCGCGTACCTCGGCGATCGTGAGCGCCGGCTGTGGCCGCTCGACGCACGCGGCCGGGCCGACGCGCTCCGCTGGATGTTCTTTCAATCGCAACACGTGACTGATGCGCTCACGGGCCGCGTCTTCAACATGGTCGCGAAAGCGAAGCTCGGACTTCCTCCCGATCACGACGCGATCAAGCGCTCGAACGAAGCCATTCCCGGCGTGCTCGCGCTGCTTGAAGGGCATCTCGCGAAATCGCGCTGGATGCTGGGCGACGAATTCTCACTCGTCGATTGCTGCTATCTGCCTGGGCTTAACGCGCTCGCGATGACGCACTACCACCTGAAGGACTATCCGAAGGTCAGCGCCTATCTCGCCAATGGCGCCGAACGGCCATCGTGGCAGGCGGCCGGCATGATTGACTTCGAGCGCGCCTTCGCGATTCCGAAAACCGACTAGATTCAAAGCGCCATCGCGTTCCTCGCACTCGCGTGCCGATGGCATCGCGGCGAGGCTTCGAGCTCATCTGAAGTGAGGCAACCGTCGAACGCGGATGGCGGTGATGCTACAACTTCACGGAGTCAAAACCAGCGCCGAGCGCGTCGAATGACCGCGTCCTCTTCGCGCGCAGCTCGTGATTGGACACGCGATTTTCATTGCCAGGAATGTGCGCGTTCCTGATCAGGCGGTGCACGTGAAGATCGCGAGTATCGAAGGTCCCGTCATGCTCGCAATTCTTGTGTACTTGTGGATACAGGCGCGGCCGCAACTGCGTCCCGCGCCCGTCTGAGGTCCTGGCCGATCGGAATTCAGCGCCGCTTCTACCTGAGGGTTCGCGCGAACAACGCCGTCAGCTTCTCGAAAGCACGCTCCGCTTGCGCTTGGTTGTAAACCGGCGCATCCGGTGTCGTCCATCCGTGATACGCGCCATCGTAGGTCTCGCTTTCGCATTTTCCGCCCCACGCGGCGAGCGCGGCTTCGAGTTTTTTGATCGCGTCCGCCGGCATGCTCTGGTCCTGGATCGCATGGCCGAAATAAAGCTCCGCCTTGATCTTCGGCAGCACGCGATGCGGACTCGCGGGCGTGTCGTTAAA
>JASHPB010000137.1 GCA_030038355.1 Candidatus Binataceae bacterium | reverse complement strand
CGCGTGCAGCAGTTGCAATACACGCTCGAGCGCTACCGGTGGATTCCGGCGAACTTCCCGCAGCCGCCGATCGTGGTCAATCTGCCCGAGTTCAGGTTGCGCACAATGCGCCGGCAGCCCGCTCCGTTCATCAGCATGAAAGTGGTCGTCGGCAAAGCCTTCGGCCGGCAGACGCCGGTCTTCGCCAACTACATGCGCTACGTGATTTTCCATCCGTATTGGGACGTGCCGACTTCAATTCAGCATGCCGAGCTGGTACCCAAGATCGCCCGCAATCCCGACTACCTGGCTGCTCATGACTTTGAGGTGGTCGACTCAGGCGGCACCTTGATTACCGATAGCGAGGTCAGTGACGACGTTCTGCACGGGCTTCGTGATGGCGCCTACCAAATCAGGCAAAAGCCCGGCAAGCAGAACGCACTCGGCCCGATTAAGTTCATCTTTCCCAACGACTACAACGTCTACCTGCACGGCACACCGGCGATGAGCCTGTTTGCGAAGGCGCGCCGCGACTTCAGTCACGGCTGTATCCGCGTCGAGAACCCGGCCGAGCTTGCGGTCTGGGTGCTGCGCAACAATCCCGGTTGGGACGCCGATCGAGTCAACGCCATGATCGCCGGCGGTCAAACGTTGCAGGTGAATCTTCCGAAGCCGATTCCCGTGCTGATTATCTACAGCACCGCAGTCGTCGAGCCCGACGGCGAAGTCCGTTTCTTCAACGATATCTATGGCTATGACCGGAAGCTTCGCGATGCGCTGGCGGCGGGCTACGGACCGAATCCCGCTCAACCGGCGGCAGCAGCAACTCCTGCGGCGCGGTAGTCAGCCCGACATTCAGTCGTGTCCATGCTACTGACGATCTGAAATAAACTCGCGAAGGACCCGGAAGTAGTGCGTGGGCGCGTCGCCAGCGATGCCGTGTCCGGCGTTGGCGAAGCGCTCGTAGCGAGCGAGTCCCGGCTGCATCGCGGCTACGATTTGATCGGAATAGCAGGGCGGCGTGATCGGATCGTCCTCGCCGACCAACACCAGGGTTGGACATTTGATCTGCCTCAGCTTCGCTACATAGTCGAAAGTGTAATCTTCGTTCGCGCGGAAATGCCGGAGGACGTCGATCCTCCACGCTTGACGGAGGTCGCGATTGAGATCGTACGGCGCGCGTGTGTAGAGCGGACGACATAGCCGCACGAAATCGCGCAACGCGTCAGCGTCAACGGTGCTACCGATTAGAAACCTGCGAGCGACGGCACCAGCCTCGGGACCGCCGAGGCGCTCAAAGACTTCGATCTCGCGCTCAGGCTCGGGCGGACCTGCGCGGGTCGAGCATAGAATCAGTTTCGCGCAATGCTCCGGGTAGCGCGTGGCGTAGGCGAGCGCAACGAAGCCGCCGAACGAAAGACCGAGCACGATCGGCCGTTCGATGCCGAGCGTGTCGCAGAAGAGTTTTACGTCGTAGGCCCACTGCGCCAGATTCCACCGTTCAGGCGTGCTTCGATCGCTACGTCCCTGTCCGCGATGATCGAGATAAATTATCTGCGCGACATCAGTGAGTGCCGAGTAGGCGGGCTTGAAAGATGAATGATCACCGCCTGGCCCGCCGTGGAGCAGTAGCAGCGTTGGCACCTCGCGCATCGCAGGGCCGTCCGGCCGAAGCTTCGGACCCTCGACGTCGTAGAAAAGCTGAACCTCGCCCACCTTTACACGCACGTCGTCAAACTACGTGAACATTTAGCCGTTGGACAACAGGCGCGGCTTTAGGCGCCGTTCGTTTCGTCAAGATTGATCGGAATGCTATATCGAATGGCGAAAATGCGGCGGCGGATTGACGCAGGCGTAGAGCGGCGGCTATGAGCGATGTCCCCATGCTGGGCGCGGAGCGTGCTCGAGCGGTGATAGAGCGTGCGGCGGCGATTGGAACTTCACGCCGTACCCGTAAAATCGGCATCACGATAATCGCGATCATCCTGCTGCTTGGGATCGCCACCTTCTTCGCCGTTCCCGCTGTGCTACGAAACATCCTGACTGGCCGCGTCGCCACGACGATCCATCGCCCGATAACGGTCGGCGATATCTACTTCAATCTCTACACGCTGCGTCTCAAGATCGATCGCCTGCACGTCGGGAACCGCGCCGGCAACGATCCGTTCGTCGATCTGGGAAGCCTCAACCTCCGGGTAGGGTGGTCTTCGCTATTGCACCTTGCGCCGGTGGTGAGAGAGGTGACGCTCGAAAGCCCGTCGATTCACCTCGTGCGCGAGTCGGATGGCCAATTCAATTTTTCTGATCTATTGCAGACTTCGGCGCCTCCGCCGCCGCCCGCAGCAAAGCCGAAAGAGCCGCTCCGGTTCGCCGTATCCAACATCCTCATCAATCACGGCGACGTCGAGTTCGAGGACAAGGTCACGGGACAGAGGCACTCGATTGAGCGCATTCGGCTCGGTATTCCATTCGTCGCGAACTTCAAGGTCGATCTCGATGTCGTCGTTCAGCCGCTCCTCCAGATGCTGGTCGACGGCAGCCCGATCCTGATCCTCGGTGAGACCAAACCATTCGGTAGCACGCTTGACTCGGTGATCGACCTGCGCCTGCACGCGCTCGATCTGCCGCGCTACATGGCCTACGCGCCAAAGACGATCAAGGCCAAGATGCCGTCGGGCGCACTTTCGATGGACGTGCTGGTGCACTTCATCCGCGCTGATAACGGACCTATCGTCCGCATCAACGGCGCAGTCTCGCTTGATCAACTTGATGTGCGCGACGCGGCGGACGCGCCGGTGCTCGGACTTGATCACGCCGAAGTGCGGATGACAGACGTCGAGCCGCTGGCGCGCGTCGCATACCTCGACTCGATTCGAATCGACAATCTAAAGGCCAACCTGGTGCGCAACCATGATGGGACAACGAATCTCGCGGGGTTGATGGCGAGTCCACCGCCCTCTCAGCCCACGCCGGCCGCGATTGCGACTCCGGCCGTCGCCGCTTTGCCGATCGCAGCTCCGCCGATCGCGGTGGCCGCGCCTCCGATAACGGCGAGCGCATCGCCCAAGGCCGCGCCGACGTCGGCGACACAGCAATTTGATGCGTCGATCAATTCGTTCGCGATGGTCGGCAGCTCGGTGACGGTCACCGACATGAGTGCGGCGAAGCCTTCGGTGCTTGAACTCGACGCGATTCACACATCGATCAACAAGCTTCGCACCCTCGGCCCGAATCCCGCCACGTTCGAAGTCGCGGCCACCCTTCACAGCGGCGGCAATATCGATGTCAAAGGCTCAGTCGATGTCGTCAAGCGGAACGTCATCACCAACATCTCGGCCGAGCAGATCGATTTGCACGAGCTGCAGAATTTCGCGCAGTCGGTGCTCGCCGGCTCGCTCGACTCAGGAAAGTTCACCGCCCACGCGACGGTCCAGGCTGGGCTGAGCGGCGGCCAATTCAACCTGCACGCTGCGCCCGCCGACGTGGCGCTTGACAACTTCGCCCTGAGCGGACCGCGCGACCAGGAGCCGCCGATCGCGTGGTCCCATTTCGGAGTCACACTCGACCAGTTCGATTTGGGACGGCACCTGATCGCCGTCAAGCAGGTCAGCGGCGACGGCATCAAGGTTTTCGTGCAACGTGAGCGCAACGGAAGGCTCAGCCTTATGTCGCTGATGCACCAGTCCCAAGCGCCGCCGCATCAAGCTCGCCGGCATGAGCGGCGAAGGACCGAGCGGCGCGAGAGGCGAAAAGCCGAGCCGCGCGGCCGCCAGCACCAAAACGAAACGGTCAGCGCGGCCCCGATCGTGCCGAAGTGGCGGTACACGGTCGAGTCGGTCGCGTTCGAAAAGACCGACGCACGCCTCGAGGATCGCTCGCAGGGAGCGCTGATCCGACTGGCGGTGTCGCCGCTCAACATCAACTTGAAGAACATCTCGAGCGACTTCGCGAAACCGATCGACATCGCGATCAGCGGTACTCTCAATCGCCGTGGCAGGTTCACGATCGATGGCGACGCGGCGATCGATCCGTTGAAGGCGAATCTGCAGATCGAGACCAATCGCCTCGATATCTCTGCCGCCGGCGCTTATGCCAGCCGCGAGCTGAACGCCGTCATCCGCCGCGTCGCGCTCACGACCAAAAGCACGCTGGCCGTGGCAAAAGACGGCAAGGAGATGAAGATCAAGTACGGCGGCGACGTGACGGTCGGCGATCTCTACGTGATTGACAAGCTCACGGGCGACGAATTCCTCAAGTGGGAGGCGCTGAGCCTGCGGCGAATCGACGCCGATATCGGCGGCGGCCAGCCCAAGGTGCACGTCGGCGGGATCGCGCTCGACAACTTCTTCGCCCGTATCATCCTGAACCGCGACGGCAAACTGAACCTGAACGATGTCATGGCGAATCCCCAGCAGGCGCCGAAGTCGCTGACGCGCGCCGAGGGCCAGCCCGGCGCGACGCCGGCCGCGCCGCCGATACCAGCGCCGCAGGCCTCGCCGTCACCCGCGGCCGCCGCGTCGCCACCGCCGCCTCCTGAGGCCCATCCGATCGATGCCGATATCCGAGTCGGCGCCATCACATTCGAACAGGGGAAGGTCGATTACACCGACGACTTCATCGAGCCGAACTATTCGGCCGACTTGAGCGATATCGGTGGCAAAATTGGCGCCTTTGGCACCAAGAGCACGGAACCGGCCGATGTCGAACTGCAGGGAGAGGTGAACGGCAGCTCGCCAATCAATATCAGCGGATCGATCAATCCGCTCACTCCCTTGGCGTCGGTCGATATCAAGGCCAAGGCCGACGCAATCGAACTGACAGGTCTCTCGCCCTATACGACGAAGTACACAGGCTATCCAATCGAGAAGGGAACGCTAACCGTCAACGTTCACTACCTACTCGACCAGGGTCAGCTCAAGGCCGAGAATCACATCCTGCTCGATCAGCTGACCTTCGGCGAGCGCGTGCAGAATTCCACGGCGCGCAACCTGCCCATTCGGCTCGCGGTCGCGATTCTCAAAGATTCCAAGGGACAGATAAATCTCGACCTGCCGGTTTCGGGTTCGCTCTCCGACCCAAAATTCTCGATCGGCAGCGTGCTCTGGAGCGCGTTCGAAAACATTGTCCTCAAGGCCGTGACCTCGCCGTTCTCGCTGCTCGCGTCGGCTGTGGGAGCGGTGGGAGGCAAGAATGCCGATCTGTCCTACGTCCCGTTCGACGCGGGACGCTCGAAGCTCACACCCGACGCGGAAAGTCAGCTGTCCACGATCGCCAATGCTTTGCAGCAGCGCAGCTCGCTCAGTGTCAACATCTCGGGCTGCGTCGATCCCAAGCTCGATCGTCCCGGCTTGCAAGTCGCGATGGTCGACGATGCGATCGAGGCGCAGGCTGCCAAGAGCCGCCATGGTCGAAACGGCAATGCAGCTCTGACACCGGCCGAACGCGAAAAATATTTGAAGCGTGCTTACGCAGCTGCTGACTTTCCGAAACCGCGCGACGCGATCGGCCTCGCCAAATCGCTGCCGCCGGATGAGATGCAGAAGCTGATGGTGACGAATACCAAGGTCACCAATGCGGATTTGCAGCATCTTGCCGACGCGCGCGCTAACGCGGTGCGCAAGTTCCTCAGTACCAAGGTGTCGCCATCGCGCCTGTTCATCGTTGCGCCGAAGTTGAATGCCGAAGACGTCAAGCAGGGCACGACCACGCGCGCCGATCTTTCGCTACAGTGACGCCGCGAATCATTTCACCTGCTGGACGTGATCGGCAATCACGCGCGAGACGCAAGCGGTGACGCGGCGGCCCGTTGGGATATGTAGAAATTCGTTGGGGCCGTGTGCATTCGCATGCGGACCGAGAACGCCCGTGATAAGGAACTGCGCGGCGGGGAAGCGCTCGCCGAGCATGCTCATAAATGGAATCGTTCCGCCCTCGCCCATATACGCCGGCGGCTTGCCGAAGAACTCACGCGAGGCTGCATCAAGCGAGCGCTCGAGCCACGGCGCGAGCGGAGGCGCGTCCCATCCGCGCGCACCCCAGTTCGGTTCGAATGAGACTGCCGCGCCGTGCGGCGGGTCGCTCTCGAGAATCGACTTGAGCTTCAGCAACGCGGGTTTCGGATCGCTCGTCGGCGGCAGCCGGACCGAGAGCTTCACCGTGGTGGAGGGCCGAAGCACGTTGCCCGCGTTTTCCGCGGGGGGCAATCCGTCGGCGCCGATTACGGCAAGCGCAGGGCGCCAGGTGCGATTCAGCACCAGCTCGGTCAGGTCCTCGCTCATCGGGCGCATGCGCGAGACAAACGGAAACTTGCGATAGATATCTTCGCCCAGAACGTTCGCGGTCTCGATCGCCTGGGCGCGCCGCTCTTCCGGAATCACAGCGTGGAATTCCTTTGGTTTGAGCGCTCCCGTCGTTTCATCTTCGACGCGGCTTAGGAGCTGGCGCAGAATCCGGAAGCTGTCGGCCACGATTCCGCCAGCGTCACCCGAATGCATCCCTTCGCCGAGCACGTCGATCTTGAGCGTGCCGCCGACGAGTCCGCGCAGCGATGTCGTGCACCACAACTGCTCGTAATTGCCGCATCCGGAATCCAGCGCGATAACGAGGCTCGGGCTCCCGATTCGCGGCGCGAGGTGATCGATGTAGGCCGGCAGGTCGAAGCTGCCGCTTTCTTCACATGCCTCGATCAGCACGACGCAGCGCGCATGCGGAATCGAGGCGGCCTCCAGCGCCGCGATCGAAGTGAGACAAGCGAAAATCGCGTAGCCGTCGTCCGCCGAGCCGCGGCCGTAAAGCCTGTCGCCGTCGCGCACCGGTGTCCATGGCGAAAGCCCGCTGCGCCATCCCGCCATCTCGGGCTGCTTGTCGAGATGACCATAAAGCAGGATGCAATCGTTCGAGGCGCCTGGAATATCGATGAAGATGAGCGGCGTGCGCCTTGCGAGGCGCACG
This sequence comes from Candidatus Binataceae bacterium, assembly GCA_030038355.1. GTDB lineage: Bacteria > Desulfobacterota > Binatia > Binatales > Binataceae > JASHPB01. The sequence goes on along the minus strand of JASHPB010000137.1, from coordinate 6,531 downwards.
ACCTCGACCGACATACCCTTGATTGGCTGCTTGCGTGCCCACGCCTCGAAGCGCGCCACCACCTCGTCCATATGTCCGTGCGCGGCCCACTCAGGATCGAACGCGACTGATTTGTTCGGGATCCGGATATACTCGATCAGCTCCGGAACGATCGTTCGCTCCCAGTGCTCGTCGACGAAGGTTTTCACGCGCGTGATATCCATGACGTGGAGCCTACGCGAGATGCGGTTGGTCAGGCAAAGCGCTGCTCGTGGAAACGCGGTTGAGAGCAGTCTCAGCGAAAGGTAAATAACCAGCGCATCAATGGCATTTCGTGACAGACTGCTCCCGCCGAGCGCCACGCCCGACGCTCAACGCCTGCTCGTATCACGCGGGCTGCGCGGTTTCGCCGATGGCGCGGTGAGCGTGCTGCTGCCGAGTTATCTCACGGCGATCGGACTCGGCTCGACGCAAATCGGCGCGATCGTATTCGCCACGCTGCTCGGTTCGGCCGCGCTCACGCTCTGGGTGGGGCTCTTGAGTCATCGGCGCGGCAAGCGACGACTATTGCTGGCGGCCGCGGCGCTGATGTTTCTCACCGGCTTCGGATTCGCGTTGGTAACGAACTTCGTCGCGCTCCTCGTCGTGGCGTTCGTCGGCACGCTGAATCCTTCCGCCGGCGACGTGAGCCTGTTCCTGCCCGTCGAGCAATCCGCGCTCGCGGAGACGGTTGCGACTACGGACCTGACCGCGATATTCGCGATCTACAACGTGGCGGGCGCACTTGCGGGCGCTCTGGGAGCGCTTGCGAGTGGACTGCCGGGTGCGATCGCACCACGCCTCGGGTGGACATCGGCAGGAGCGCAGCGCACCGGATTCTTCGTGTACAGTGTGATCGCGTTACTCGCGGCGATGGTCTATTTGAGGTTATCGACGAAGGTAGAATCGGAGCCGCCCGCCGCGAACTTCAAGCCGCTCGCCACCTCGCGCAGCGTGGTAATCCGGCTCTCGGCGTTGTTCAGTCTCGACGCCTTCGGCGGCGGGTTCGTGGTGCAGTCTCTCCTCGCGCTCTGGCTGTTCAAGCGCTTCAACATGTCGGTCGCGGCGGCCGGGACATTTTTCTTCGTCGCGGGATTGCTCGGGTCGTTTTCGCAGTTCATCTCGGCGCGGCTGGCTGCCCGCTTCGGCCGCATCAACACGATGGTGTTCACCCATCTGCCAGCGAGCGGATTTTTGATCCTCGCGGCGCTGATGCCAAACGCGCAGCTTGCGATCCTGTTTCTTTTGCTCCGCGCGTCGGTCTCCTCGATGGACGTGCCAGCGCGCCAGTCGTACGTGATGGCGGTCGTTCCGCCGGAGGAGCGCGCCGCGGCGGCTGGTGTCAGCAACGTGCCGCGGAGCCTCGCGTCGGCGTTTTCGCCGCTGCCTGCTGGGATACTGCTCGACCTTTCCACCTTTGGCTGGCCGCTCATATGTGCGGGCGCCTGTAAGATCGTTTATGACATCCTGTTGCTGATACAGTTTCGCGCGCATCGTCCGCCCGACGAATCGTGAACATGAAGATGCAGAAGACGCCGGCGCGAGGCCGAAGCTATATCGCAGATGCGTCGTGGATTGCGTTTTTTGCGCTCGCGACGCTGATCGCCATGCGCGCGGCCTCGGCGGCGGACTCAAGCTGCACGCCGTTCGGTGATCCGCCGGCCAGAATTCAGAGCGGGATGGTCTCGAGCTTCATCGCAAAGCATTCACCGGGTTGCTTTCGGGGTGAAACGCTCGGGCCGTGGCGCGATTCCGATGGCACCGAGCGCTATGCGTGCCTGTACGAGCCTGCTCCGACGACCGGCGGCGCTCCGCTGCCGTTGGTCGTCTTTCTGCACGGCTCGCTCGCCAACGCGGATTCGGTACTGGCGACTGGCCTGCTTCCGAAGGTGAAGAGCGCCGACCTGGGCACTGGTCCTGCAGGCTTTTACCTGCTCGCGCCCGAGGGCCGCGAGACGAGCCATTACTACGCGGCGCCCGATGACACGGGCCTCGGCTGGGATAACTGGTATAGGCAGTTGACCCCGGCGGGCGACGTAACGATTGCCAGTGTGAGCTACAAGGAAAATGTCGATGCTGCGGCGATTGATCACTTCATCGAGGTGGTAACCTCGTCGCGCAAGGTGGACGCGACTCGCGTGTACGTCACCGGATGGTCGAACGGCGCGGCGATGGCACTGCTCTACGCGTTGAATCGGCCGCAAATCGCGGCGGCGGCCGTCTATTCGGCGCCCGATCCGTTCTCAGCCTTTATGGATGGTTGCCCGCAGTCGCCCGTGGATCATGCGCCGACGAATATCGGTGAGCTTGAACTCTTTAATCCGCACCTGCCGATCATGCACGTGCACAATGCCTGCGATATCGGCGGCATCTGTCCCAACGGGGTAAGATTCGCCGCTCAACTTCGCGCTCTCGGCAACCGGGTCGACGACGTGATCATCGATTCATCTGGACATCAGGTATCTGATTGCGATCCGGCGTGCGGCACCAATCAAAATGGCGCAGGAGAGATTTCCACCAGTGGCTCTTTTCGCGGCTTCAAACATCACGTCGTGTGGCCCGTAGCCTGGAACGATGCGATGCTGAAGTTCATGAAGCAGCATCCGCGCGGGGCGAACCCCGCGCCCGCAAAGTGAGCGATTTCCTGAGTCGTCAAGCTGCTGCGAGATGCTCATGCGACGGTGGCGCCATGAACTCGGGGCCCACCGGATCGAGAATCGATTCGCGCACGATTCGATCGATCTTCTGCAGATCGTCATGCGTCAATGACCAGCCGAGTGCGCCGTCGAGTGGTTCGAGCTGCTCCGGCTTGCGCGCGCCCCAAAGCGCGACTGAAATTCCCGGCTGATCGAGCACCCAGCGTAGCGCGAGTTCAATCACTCGCTTGCCGAACTTCTCGCGCGCGTAGAGATCGAGTCGCTCGACGGCGGTGAGGTAATCGGCGTAGCGCTCGCCCTGGAACTTAGGATCGACTTTTCGCAGATCGTCGCCCGCGAAGATCGTGTCGATTCGCATGCGGCCGCTGAGCAATCCGCGGCATAGAGGCCCGTAGGCGAGAGTTGCGATGCCATCCCAGATTGCGTATGGCAGGACGTCCCTTTCGATCTGTCGCTCGAAGAGGTTATACGGCGGTTGAATCGTGTGAATCGGCGCGACGGTGCCGAAGCGATCCATCTGCGCGGGTGAGAAGTTGCTCACGCCGATCGCGTGAATCTTGCCCTTAAGGTAAAGCTCGAGCATCGCGGTCGCGGTTTCTTCGATCGGAGTATCGGGGTCGGGCCAGTGGACCTGGTAGAGGTCAATGTAATCCGTGCGCAGGCGCTTCAGCGACATGTCGATTTCGGCGAAGATTCGCTCGCGCGACGCGTCACGAAAAGGTTTGCCATCACTCCAGTTGAGGCCGACCTTGGTCGCGATCGCGACACGACTACGCATGCCGCCTTGCGCCAACGCCTTGCCGACGATTTCCTCTGCCTGGCCGAATCCATAAACCGGCGCCGTATCGATGAGCGTGATACCTCGGTCAATTGCCGCGCGAATCGTCTTGATCGATTCTTTTTCCTCGCTCCCGCCCCACATCCAACCGCCAATTGCCCAGGTGCCGAGGGCGAGGCGCGAAACCTTTACGTTGGTGCCAGCTATCTTGGTGCTTTCCATGACTGTCAGATGCCTGCGAACGCGCCGAGGTGTCATCGCCCGGCAAGGCATAAGATGCTTGGCGACTTCGGATTAGCAGATCTAGCGCAGAAAGCTCAAATATCCGCCGCGCGGCGCGCCCAAATCGGTCACTCGATGCCGTAGCGGCGGCGCTTGCGCCAGAGCGTTGTCACGTTGATGCCGAGCACCTCGGACGCCTCCTCTAGCGTCGCGCTCTCGCTGAGCACGCGCGCGATATGCTCGCGCTCGACCTCTTCGAGGCTGGCGGAGTGAGGGATGCGCGCGATCGCATCGGAAGCGTCGCGGAACAGCGAATCGGGCAGATCGTCGGGCGCAATTTCGTCGCCCCGCGTGAGCACTGCTGCGCGCTCGATCGCGTTCCTGAGTTCGCGCACGTTGCCAGGCCATCGGTAGCGGGTCAGTGCCGCCGCCGCTCCTTGCGACAACTTCAGCTTGACGCGCTGGTTGCGCATGCTCGCTGCGTCGAGCAGCCATTCAGCCAGCGGCAGGATGTCCTCGCGGCGCTCACGCAGCGCAGGCAGCCGAAGCGTGATGACGTTCAGGCGGTAGAAGAGATCTTCGCGGAAGTGACGCGCCGTGACTTCGGCTTCGAGATCGCGATTGGTCGCGGCAACGATACGCGTGTCGACGCGGATCGTTTGTTCGCCGCCGACGCGCTCGAACTGCTGCTCCTGCACGAAACGCAAGAACTTGGTTTGCAAGCGCGGCGAGAGATCCGCGATTTCGTCGAGAAACGCTGTGCCTTCGTCGGCGGCTTCGAGGCGGCCCGGCTTATCCTTGACGGCGCCAGTAAACGAGCCGCGCATGTGGCCGAACAGTTCGCTCTCGAGCAGCTCCTCGGACAGCGTGGTGCAGTTAACAACCACGAAGGGCTGATCGCGCCGCGGGCTCCATCGATGCATTTGGCGCGCGAGCATGTTTTTGCCGGTGCCGCTCTCTCCCGTGAGCAGGATCGTCGCGTCGCTGACCGCGGCTTGGCGCGCAGTCTCGAGCAGCCGGATCATCGCGGGACTCTTCGATTCGAGGAGCGGCGCTTCCTCGATCGTGTTGCGCAGCGCGCGGTTCTCGGCCCGCAGGCCCTGCATCTGCAGCGCGCGCTCGACGGTGTGCTGGATCTGCTCGAGCGTGAACGGCTTGGTGACGTAATCGTACGCGCCCGCCTTCATCGCGGTGACGGCGTTCTCCACCGTCGCATACGCGGTCATCAGGATGACGAGAGTCTCGGGATGGCTGCGCTTGATGTCGCGCAGCAAATCGAGGCCGGTCATCTCCGCCATGCGGAAGTCCGTGAGCACCAGGTCGAACGGCTTCTCGTTGATCAGCTTGATCGCTTCGGGGCCGGAATCTGCCGCGCTCACCTCGTGATGGAGCGATTCGAAAAACGTGGCGAGGTTGCGACGAATATTTTTTTCATCGTCGACGATTAGCAGCCGAGCCATCTCAGGCCTCCATGGCCGCCGGCAGCTCGACGATAAAACGGCTGCCGTGACCGTTGTTGCTTTCAACGTAGATACGGCCGCCGTGTGCTTCGACGATGTCTTTCACAATCGCGAGGCCGAGCCCGGCCGAGCCTTTCTCGATTTCGTTGGCGCCGTACTGAGCGAAGCGTTCGAAAATATAGTCGCGCAACTCGGGCGCGATACCTGGGCCGGAATCCGCCACTTCGAGCCGCGCCGAGCGTTCGCCAGGTTGCGTGGTGACCTCGATCGTGCCGCCCTCGGGCGTGTAGCGCAGCGCGTTGCCGATAAGGTTAGACACGACCCACGAAAGCTTGATCGGGTCGCCGTTCACCTCGGGCGTTGCTTCGATTTTCGCGCTTAGATTTACCTGCTTTTCGCCGGCCTGGATCGCGAAGCGATGGACCGCATCTTCCGCGATACGGGCGACGTCGAGGCGCTGACGCTGAATCGCGATCGAAGGAATCTCGCCGCGCGCGAGATTAAGCAGATTGTCGGTGAGCTGCCGCATGCGCGAACATTCCTCGAGTATCGCCTGCAACAGCTCGCGCTGCTTGGGCATGAAATTCTCCTGCTCGCGGCGCAGGAGCTCAGCCGAAAGCGCGAGGGAAGTTAGCGGAGTGCGCAACTCGTGCGAGAGCGTCGCTACGAGATTCGTGCGGGCGCGATCCTGGTCGCGGATGTACGTAACGTCCTGCAGGATCAGCAGCGTGCCAAAGGTGCGGCCCTCCGCCTCATGCAACGGCATCGGCTTCAGGATGTAGGAATGGTCGCGGCCGCGCACGTGCAGCTGGACTTCGACGCGCTGCTCCATTGGCCCCGACTTTCTCAGCGAGCGCAACGCGTCGCGCACGCGCAGATAGTGCGGATGGTTGCTGCTTAGATCGTCGAATGGGCTGCCGAGAGCGTCGGCCGGCTCGATACCGAGAATGAGCGAAGCGATTTCATTGATGTGCGCGACGATGCCGTGAGAATCAATCAGCACCACGCCGTCCTCGAGGCTTTCGATAATTGCCTCGGTCTTACTCTTCTCGTAGAGCAGCCGCTCCACGTTGAGCTTGTCATATTGCTCGAGCCGCTCGGCCATCTGGTTGAATTCGCGCGCGACTGCCTCGAGCTCGGCCAGCATCTGCGGTCCGAGCCGCATCTGTGTCTTGCGCTGACTGATGCCGCGAAGCCTGTCGACCAGCTCGCTCAGCGGCTTTGCGAGGCGGTAGCCGAGCCCCCACGAGAGAGCCGCGCCGAACAACAGCACCGCCATCAGGCCGCCCGTGTATTCGTAGGCCAGGCGCCGGCTGATCCTTGACGAGCGGCTGTCGGCGCGAAACATGGCGGCCCGGTTCATCTCGATCAGGTCATCGAGCCGCGCGTGAAGTGC
>JASHPB010000136.1 GCA_030038355.1 Candidatus Binataceae bacterium | reverse complement strand
CCAACCGGTAAACTGGCGCGGCGGAATTACGTCGAAGATGACAAGATTTTCGCTGTTCGCGTAACAAGACATGATCTTGTCGAGATCTTTCGCTTTGACCCCATCAGTGAGCTTGGCTTCCAAAGCCAGGATCGAAGTGTGAGCATCGGCTGATGCTTCTGTCCGCCACGTAACCACCAGTGCAAGCGCCAAGACAGGTGCAATCATTCTCTCCCAGGTAATTTTCGACATTTAGATTCCTCTCTCTCTCAACTGGAACAACGCGAGCTCTTTGTACTCGAAGATATCGAGACCGCGAATTCCGGCGGGTCTCCCCGAGCTACAAAAAAAGAAGACCACGCCAGAGCGAAGAATGCGGCTACCGCGGCTCAATTCCTTCACATCTATGCACAGAATGCTACAGGCGCCAAGAGCGAATCTTCCGTGGAATGACGATTTTCAAGGTTGTAGGTTACGGCCCATTAGCACCGCGTCGATTTGCTTGGAGCTAGATAAGAACATGCTCTTCAAGCCGATCAGAACGCAGCCCGGGTGAGGAGGATCGCTCCTTAGGCTGCTATGTGACCAGTATCTAATTATAGGTGCCAGCTCGTAGGCCGTACCGGATACAAAGCCGACCAGCGCACGAGTTTCGTGGACGGTCTCGCAAGCTGGTCGGTGTTAAGCCATTTTCGAAGCTTAGACCCGCTTGGAATCTACCTGTGCGCGTCCGTCACAGCGCGGCCGCCGTGACATCCGCGCCTGGCTCGTCGCCCAGATGGGCGCGGACAAGTTCTGGCGCGATCGAGCCTGCGCCGAGCTTCCGCGCGGCGCTTAGCCTCAGCAGATGAAATACGAATATTGCCAGGGCGAAACCCGAGGTGACGACCGCTATCGATGCCATTGCGCCCGGGCTTGAACTGATCCCGCGCATCTCATTAACGGCGACGAACCCCGCTCCGATCGTCACCGCGATCGAGGCGGCCGCGGCCAACCGGACGTCGCGCAGCGGTGTCGCCGGCCCATGCGCCAGATAGCGGCGCAGTTCGCCCGGCGAGAAGTAATCCAGGAACCAACCGGTCTCCTCGTCAACAATTCTGCCGTCGAGCGGCGGCACTGTCTCACCGGTCATCGGATCAGTCGCCGTGCAGCCCTCGGCGTGGAGTTCGACACCCTCACGTATCGCGCGATGGACTTCTTCAGTGATCGGGTATCGCCAGGCAATCACGAATGACAGCACCGCGCAGAAGGCCGGGGCCAGTGCGAAGATCGCGCGGATCGCCAGCAACACTTCAGGAGTCTGCACGGCGTTGGGGACGTAGCCAATCGAGGCCAGCACCGCAAACGGTAGCGCGGCACTCGGAATCGCGACGAACTTCGGCAGGATGCTCCAGAACGCGGTGTACTGGGCCTCGCGCCGCTTGCCGGTGTAAAGCTCGTCGTAATCGATCACGTCAGCCTGCATCGCGGGGCCCAGGAACAGTCCTGCGCCGAAACTGGCGCCTGCCCAGCAGATCAGGATCAGCAGGCCGAGCGTGTCGCCCTTGCCCAGCAAGAACATCGCCGCGCCTCCCGTCGTTCCCATGACGAAGCTCGCGAGCCAGGCCGGACGTTTGCCAAATCTCCGCGCGGCGCCCACCCAAAGCGGCATACACAAGATGCCGGTGACGAAATATCCGAGCAGCTCGATCGAGAGCCATAACTCGGGGCTCCTGGGCTGAATCACGTACTGATTGAAAAAGGGCACCATCGTCGCCGGAATCGCGCCAGTGATACTGCCAACCACGTAGCTCGCCAGCAGGATCCGAAATGGACGGTTGCGCAGGGCGCGGCGCACTCCCGGAACAAATGGATTGGACTCTCGGACGGCAAAATCCGGCCGTTCGCGAACGCCCCACGCGAGCGACCAATACAAGCTCACCAGCAGTACGGCGAACAGGATGCCGAGCGCGGAGAAAACCCGTCGCTCGTCCCAACCAAGTCCCTTGACCATGAACCCCGGCGCCGACGCCGCGATAATCGTGCCGATGATCGTGAACGATTCGCGCACGCCGAAGAGACTCGTGCGCTCGTTGTAGTCGAGCGTTAACTCGGGACCGAGCGCATAGTGCGGCAGCACGTAAACCGTATGAAACAGGAAATATAGAATGAAAAACGCCGCGAACCAGAACGCCGATGACAGCGGCGGAAGGCCTCGCGGTGGACTCATCAAAAGGTAGAAGGCAAGACCGCAAAACGGCGGCCCCGCGATCAGGTACGGACGCCGCCGCCCGAGTCGAGTACGCGTATGGTCCGACAGCCAGCCGATAGCGGGATCGCTCAGCGCGTCGAACGAACGCGCCAGCGCAATCGCGATCGCCAGATAGCCGAGCGGTACGCCGACCACGTCGGTGTAAAACTTCGGCATGTTGATGGCGATCGGAATCGCAAGCGCGGCGCCGGCGACATTGGGCGCCCCGTACAGAAGCTTGATTCTCCAGGAAAGGCGTTCCGTCTCGGTGGTTTTCTTCGTGGATGATTCGGGTGCCGGGGCGGTGGATTCGATGCTCACGTTGCTGCTGTGTGTCTGCGCTTTCAAGTTGCGGCCGTCGCAGTTCAACTGCCGCAGCGTAACGCATAAAGTGTACCGCTATTATGCGCGATCTCGGAGCCGCGTCGATGCATGAACTTCCGGGGTTCCTCCCGGGTCGACGCAGCGGCGCAGCTGCGCAGCGCGCTCCATCTGCAGTGGGGAGCGACTCCAACATCCGCGCAGACGCACCGTGCGTAGTACCTGCACGATCGCGGCCCACGATCGTATCGCCAGCGTGAACATACACGAATGGCGGCTCGCAGCGCGACAATTCCCACGACGCGATGCTGCGGACCTGGTCAAGCTAATTCATTTGACTCTTCAGCGTGCTTTGTCCAGATGAGTTCCGACGAGAAACCGCTGGCGCTCGAACACGACTGCTTGCCCGCGCTTCAAGATTTCACGCGTCGCGATTCGATCCGCCGCATTGAATCTTAGCTCAAACTCTTCTTATCGGCGCGCACGCGGCTAGGTTCGATGTTGCGCGATCACGCGGACAGAGCGGGACCGAGGCACAGATTCCAGGGGGGTCGCCTGATCTCTGGCGACGGCGCGCAGCGAATGAAGCTGTTTCGCCCTTTCCAAACGGGCTACGCGTGTCTCGAGCCCGCTTCGGGGCTCGGATTGCAGCGGCTCTGCCATGAAATATTTGAGGAACACAGCTACGAGGGGCACAGCATCGCGATTACTCGTTTGAACCTGATCTTCGATGTAGGGCCCAATATCGGGCTGTTCTCGCTCTCGTTGATGGACCGACTTCGTGATCTGCGGAATTGCTGCTTCGAGCATGTGCCCCTCACCTATGCCTGCCTCATCCGGAATCTTGCCAAATCTTCCAACAGGAAGAGCCGTGCGGTTACAACCTGGACTTAGCGCTTGGTCACCGATTCGCAGACGACCATGGGGTACTTTCCAATCGTGCCGTCCAACTCCACCCATATCGATCGGACAACACAAAGAGTCGCCGCTACAGCTAGAAACCTGGCGTTCTCAAGTACATGAAGAACAATAAGGATATAGCGCTTTTGTTTCTGATCGCATTTCCTGTCCGCAAGCAGCTCGCTAATCCACTTTCCGGCTTGGACTAGCGGGTGGGGTCTCGGTCAGCTGTCCGCTCACAACCCTGAGTAGCGTAATTCGCGAGTGCGGCGTGCAGCGCATCGACTTGCTCAAGATCGACGTAGAAGGGAGGAAGATGGACGTCCTGGCAGGTCTTGACGAGTGCACTGGACGCTGGTGCATCAACTTGACATGGAGATATCGCCGGCTAACAAGATCCATGTCGCCGAACTCACCGACCACTTGGACTCGCTTGGCTTCAAGCACCTTGCGCTCGAAAGCGTGCTCGGGGCGCCAGCAAACTCGACGATCGCATCCCCTGTCTATCTTTGCTGTCCGTGAAGCGGTGTAAAGCGCCGAAGGCACGTCGCCTAACAGACAGTGTCAGTAGCTTTTCTCGATATCGGCCTTCCGCTTTCGATGTGTGCCAGCTCCCTCAGGATCCGAGCGCGATGGGTTGCCGGCCAGTAGATTCGGCCGCAGCCGTCACACACCGAGAATCGATCATTGCTCGCGTACACGAAAGGAAGCAGTCGCTGCCTCACCGTTTCGCGGCTTACATCCTGCAACTCCGAGTTGCACTGAGAGCATCGCGTGAGGGCGGTGCGGCCAGGATCGATCGCGAACTTCTGAAGCACTTCACGGAGCTGTTCGCGAATCGGATTTGAATCAAGGAAGAATACATCGGGCGCCGTGCGCAGCCGTTTGTCACGGGTTAGCACTATGCGATGCTCGCGCCGAGCCGCGTGCAGGAGTTCCGCGCCGCCAAGTTTTGAATCGTAGACCACGTCCGCGCCACACAGCCTGAGCCATCGCGCGAGGCGCGCGAGCATTCGATCAGCAGCGAAACGCGGGCCGCGGAGGTTTGTGTCCACCGCAAAATTATACCGCGCGACCGCTCCAATTGATCAGGCGGTATAGACATTCACCGGAGACCCGTCGAAGATCGAGACTGTCGCTGGGGAAAGGCCATGGTACACGAGCCGGTAATTCTGAAGGGCAGTAAGGTACTGATCACCGGCGCGACTGGGATGGTCGCGCGTCCGCTCGTTGCAGCGTATGCCAAAGATGCCACCGTCTACGCGCTCGCGCGTTATGCGCGGACCGAAGATCGGAGGGCGGTCGAGGAAACAGGCGCGCGGCCGGTCGCGGCAGACCTTAGCGAGCCTGATAGTCTCTCCGCTGTGCCTGGCGACATTGACTACGTCATCAACTGTGCCGTCGCTCGGACAAACAACATCGAACGCGATTACGCCGTCAACGCCGAAGGTGTCGGCTTTCTGATGGCGCGATGCCGCGACGCGAAAGCGTTCCTGCAGATTTCAACGACCGGTGTCTATGACTATCGAGGTCCGGATCCGCACAACGAGGCTGACGCTCTCGGCGACAGCCATCGTTCAATGTTTGCGACCTACTCGATATCAAAGATCGCCGGCGAAAGGGTTTGCATGTTTGCAGCGCGCGAGCTGGATATTCCAACCACGATCGCGCGACTATGCGTGCCCTACGGCGACTTCGGCGGATGGCCCTACTTCCATCTCATGATGATGAAGAACGGTACACCTATCGAGGTTCATCCCGATCGGCCAAACTACTTCAATCTGCTTCACATCGACGATTGCATCGAAAAGATTCCACGCCTGCTCGCCGCCGCAACTCCTGACGTCACGCTCACCAATTTCGCTGGCCGGCCACGGATCAGCCTCGAAGATTGGTGCAGCTACCTGGGAGAGCTGGCCGGAGTTACGCCGCATTTTGTCGACAGCACCAATGCGCTCGGCAGCCTGTGTACCGATCTCACCCGGATGAATTCGCTGGTAGGCGAGACTCACGTCGATTGGCACGATGGGCTTCGCCGCATGATCATGGCGCGCGCGCCTGAGTTGCTATGTTAGCGGCAGCCCCAACACTATACGTACGATCAACCCCGACGTGTCCAGCCGAACGCCGCTGTTACGCATCATGTCGGGAAACTGGACGCGTAAGTCGTCGGCGCGAGTGGAACGAGCGATCCAAACCATCTCGTCCGAGATCTGTGTCGGCCGATCCACGGTCTCGACATTGCGCGAGACGATCGAGATGTCGGCGTCAAACTGCTGAATCGTGGTGGTGGCCCGGTTCGGCAAGCACGCCGCGGAATCCCAACCGGACCGGTATCAACAGGACTGCGACGGCGTGCCCGAAAACGGTCGCAGCGAATCGAATCCGATCCCGGTGATGGAGCGGAGCCGATTGCAACTTCCAAAGCAGCGCTCATTAGTTGCTATCAACTCGACCCAAAAAGGCCATTCAGGTTGTGAAGCGCCGAATGTAGGCTTAGCGGGCCCGCGCAGGCCGTCCATTAACGTAACAATGGCGCAAAAACGACTATTATTTGAGCAGCAGCGGCAGTCTGCCGACCGGAGAGGCATTCTCGGTCATCGCGTCCGCGTGCCCTCGCAAGCGGACTATTCGTTCATTAAGGCAACAATCAGTAGACCGCCAAAAAGGCTGCGCAACCGTATCGCTGAGGCAGTCTGGCCCGCGATTTAGCGCGGGCCTGCAGCACCAAAAATCGCGCTTGGTTCTCCGAAACTGCCTCGGGCCCGCGATCGAGCCTGGTATGCAAGCTTTCAATCCTCCCGGAGCGTGGTTTAATAGCCGCGGCGGATTCAGCCAGCAGGGGTGCGTCTTGGTATGGCGGCAACGGGACAGCGATTTTCGATAATCACCGACCAAAGCCTGAATGAACTACGCAAGCTGATTAACGTCCCCATCGAGGATTCGTTGGAGCCGTGGTGCTATGAAGCCACGCGCGACAACATCCGGCATTGGGCGCACGGTATAGGCGACGACAATCCCCTCTGGTGCGATCCTGACTACGCTTCGAAAACGGAATACGGCAGGATCGTGGCGCCGCCCTCCTTCATTTTTCCTCTGAATCGGTCCTTCAGCGGCTACGTCGGCGGCCTGGCCGGCGTGCATGCGATGTTCGCCGGAATCGATGTCACATGGCATCGCCCATTAGCGCTCGGCGATCGCTTCACGACGAAGGTCTGGCTGAAGGACCTGGTCGAGCGCAACACGCACTTCGCCGGCCGCTCGATCCAGCAAATCTATAGATGCCAATTCTATCGGCAGAACGATGAGCTCGTCGCCGAGGGCGATAGCTGGTGTTTCCGGACCGAGCGCGACGCCGCGCGCGAGCGCGGCACCAAGTACGACGAGGTCAAGAAGAAGGCGCCCGTGCGATACTCGCGCGGGGACCTCAGCAAGATCTTCGCGTTGTATGAGGCCGAAGAAGTTCGCGGCGCGACGCGGCGCTACTTCGAAGATGTGAAGGTCGGCGACAAGCTGCCGAAGATGGTTAAAGGCCCTATGACCGTGACCGGCTTTATCGCCTTCGCCCAGGGATGGGGCGGGCTATATATCCGCGCCAACAAGCTCGCGTGGAGACAACTGCAAAAGCATCCGGGCCTCGCCATCGCCAACAAGTTCGGAATACCCGACGTGCCTGAGCGTGTGCACTGGGAAGATGACCTCGCGACGCTCGTCGGCACTCCTGCCGCGTACGATTACGGCCCCGAACGATGCTCCTGGATGACGCATCATCTCACCAACTGGATGGGTGATGCCGGCTTCCTGCGAAAAATCGCAGTAAAGATCCGCCGCCACAATCCCGTTGGCGATACGATTTTCATCGAGGGAGAGGTGACGCGGAAATTCGAAGA
>JASHPB010000135.1 GCA_030038355.1 Candidatus Binataceae bacterium | reverse complement strand
TGGTGATTCACAAGTCGGGCTTCGGACTCACCCCGATCGAGGGCTTCGTCCGTGGCAATCATCTGCAGTTCCAGGTTCCGTACGGAACCGAGACCTATTATTTCGAAGGCGCGCGCAACAGCGACACGCTGCAAGGAAAGTTCGAATCGACGCCATCCGGCGAGCGCGGCACCTGGACCGCACAGGCGAACTGACCACCTCGCGGCCCGTCGCCGGATTAGCGAATTTTGATGGTCTTCCTTACCATAGGTAAGGATGTGCCGCGGCAGCAAACATTGTCTCCTCGAAGCCGACCAGCAAAGGCCAGACCACGAATCCCGCAAGAGATACCAAAGCTGCTCAAGCTCAAAGCTCGTCATCGTCTTGAATATCGGGTTTCGGCCGACGGTCGGATAGTCCTTCAGCACGGAAGGAAGAAGGGTTCTGTCCCTGAACTGTTCGGCTTTCTGGCGCCCGTTCCGCGACGATTGACGATCAACGAGATCAATGAAGCTGGCGCGGCGGCGGCTGCAGATGCGACCTCACCCGCCACATTTGATCGAAACGCAGCGCGTCGCGCCGCTTTCCACCTGCTGAGATAGCGAGAAAAAAGACCGCGCGCCAGAAATCTCCGCCGTGCCGCTTCATCGACGCGCGAAACGCTTAGTTCGATTCCTTCATCGCGCGGACCAGGATCGCCGCGAGCTCGGGACGCGTGAACTCCGGCGGCGGCGCCTGTCCCGCGCGAAGCATCTCGCGCACCTTGGTGCCGGAGAGCAACAGGCGATCGTCGTCGCTATGCGGGCAGGTCTTGTATGACGCCATCGACATACACTTGCGGCACCAGAATGTATTCTCGAAGGTGAGCGGCGTGATGCCCATCTCGCCTGGCGCGAAGCGCTCGAAGATTTTCTGCGCGTCGTAGGTCCCGTAGTAGCTGCCGACGCCGGCATGATCGCGGCCAACGATAAAATGTGTGCAGCCGTAGTTGCGGCGCACCAGCGCGTGCAGAATCGCCTCGCGCGGGCCACCGTAACGCATGTGCGCCGGCATGATGGCGAGCATCGCGCGATTCTTTGGATAGTAGTGCTCGAGCAGCACCTTGTATGTTTCCATCCGGATCGCGGCCGGCACGTCGTCACCCTTGGTCTCCCCCACTAGTGGATGAAGCAACAGGCCATCGCACACTTCGAGCGCGGCTTTCTGGATATACTCGTGCGCGCGATGAGTCGGGTTGCGGGTCTGAAAAGCGACGATTTTCTTCCATCCGAGCTCGCGGAATGCAGCGCGTGTCTGGCGCGGCTCGCGCGGATACTCGAGGAAGGTGCGGCCCGGGATGTCTTCGATGGTGATGACGCGACCCGCGAGGCACCACGGCGGCATCGAGGTGACGTTCTTCGCGCCGGGATGCTGGTCCTCGCTGACGCCGAAGACGGCGCTGGCCTCCTTGACGCGATCGACCTTGTAGACTTCTGAGAGCTTCAGGATGGCGAGGCGCTGACCGTGTTCCGCCGCAAGCGCAACTTCGCCGCCCGGCTTAAGCGATCGGGCGATCGATTCATCAACGCCGAGCGTGATCGGAATCGACCAGGGAACTCCCGATGCAAGCCGCATCTCGTCGCGCACTCGCGTGTAGTCGGCCTCGCCCATGAAGCCGGTGAGAGGAGAAAACGCGCCGGTCGTAAGCATCTCGAGATCGGCAAGGTCGCGCGCGTTGAGAGTGATCGCGGTGAGCTTCGCGGCATGCTCCCGGAGCGCGGCGCACTCGGACGCGGGAGCCTTCAGATCGATCAGCTCGCCGCCGCCGTGAGCCGTGATCGCATCATCCCGTACGCTCATCGGCTTCCTTTCGCCCGGACATGTCCGAGTTCTTCGAGGCGCCCGAGCAGCTTGGCAAGGCTCTCATCGATCGATTCGGCACCGCTGTCGATGATCAACTCGGGGTTGTGCGGTTCCTCGTAGGGATCAGATACGCCCGTGAAGCCTTTGATCTCGCCGGCGATAGCCTTCTTGTAGAGGCCCTTGACGTCACGCTCGACCAGCACATCGAGGGGACACCGCACGAAGACCTCGAAGAAGCGGTTGTCGTGCACGCGGCGGACTTCGTCGCGAACTGAGCGGTAGGGCGAAATCGCGGCAGAGATCGCGATCACGCCGTTGCGCGCGAGTAGTTGGCATACGTAGCCGATGCGCCGGATATTCGTGTCGCGGTCTTCCTTCGAAAAGCCGAGGCCCTTGGAAAGATTCTGCCGGACTTCGTCGCCGTCCAGGATTTCGACGCGATGCCCCCGCTCGCGCAGTTCGATTGCTGCCAGGTTGGCTAAGGTCGACTTTCCGGCGCCTGAAAGGCCGGTGAACCACAAGGTAAAGCCTTGATCCATCGAGAAAATTCTAGCTCCGGGTGAATAGATTACTTGGTTGGTAGGGGAAGTTATCTAATTTTCGCGAAGCAAACAAGGCTCCGGGTTCTTGGCGATTTCGTCAAGCTTCTCGTTAGCTCGACGTGCGTCTTCGGTCACGCTCTGTAGCCGAGGAGCGGCCAGTAAAAGTGAATCATCATGTTCAGACCGATCCAAGCGCTCAGGATCATCAAGCTACCGGGAATGAGCAAATCCCGGGTGCGGAGGTAACCGGATGAATATGCGAGGGCGTTAGCCGGCGTGCCGACGGGCAGGATAAACGTGAGGCCGGCGGGAATCGCGACCGCCAGCGTGATCGATCGCGCATCGATATCGAAATGTCGCGCGAGGCCGAGGCCCACTGGCAACAGCGCTGCGACCACGGCCGAGTGGCTGAGCGCCTCGCCAAGGAGCTCGGCAGCAAGCGCGAGAATCGCGATCATCACCACAGTCGAGTTCATCCGCCCGAGCGTTGCGCTCGCGAGGTACGCCGCCGCGCCGGTCTCCTGCAGGGCAGAGCCGACCGCGATCGCGCCGCCATACATCAGGATGATCCCCCAGTTGACGTATTGCTCGACCTCGCGCCACGAGAGCAGGTTGAGCGCGAACAGCGCGACAACCGCCAGAATTGCGATACTGGCATAGCCGACCGCATGGCTGCCGATTAGCCATGCAAGAACCGTCGCGATCAGGACTGCGGCGACGGCCTTCTCCTCGAAGCGCACGCGCCCGAGGCGGATCGCGTGCTCGGAAAGCTCGCCAATACTGCGGTCGATCGACGCGACATCGGCGGGAAAGAAGTACGACAGCACCATGTAGCCGGCGATCATCAGCCACGCCACCAGCGGGAAGGTCGCGGCCGACCACATCGTGAAGGAGATCGACTGATGCGTCGATTCAGTCAGAATCGCGAGCGCGAGTGGAGCGCGTGCGCCACCGAGCAGGGTCGCGATCCCACCGACGTTCGTTCCCCACGCCATCGCGAGAAACATCGCCGTCGCATAACGCGATTGCCCCGGCTTCAGCTCGATGGTGCGCGCCAGATCGAGCACGATCGGAAAAACCATCGCGGCGACGGCGTGCTCGGGCACCACGAACGACATGAAACCAGTGAGGAAATAGATCGATGCGATCAGAGATCTAGGCGTGGTGCCGTAACGGCGGAAGACGTTGAGCGCGATTCGGCGGCCGAGCCCGCGATGATTTACCGCCGCGGCGAGCATGAAGGCCGCGAGCACGAAGAAGATCGCCTCGTTGCCGAAGAGCGCGTACGCGCTCCGCGCCGGCATCACACCCGCAAGCGGCAGCAGAACGATCACGAGCAGGCTTGTGACCATCAGCGGCAGAGCGCCTGTGATCCAGTAAATGACTGCGAGCGCGAACACCGCTAGCGCCGCCTCGGCGTTGGAGTCGAGACCCGCGGGCGGCGCCGCGCGCAGCAGGAATGCGAAAACGATGGCGCCCGCAACCAGGATCAGCGGGCGGATACTGCGCGACAGCAGCACGACCGCGATCGGCCGCGTATCAACGACTACTTCCTCGAGCTCGTGCGGAAGAATCGGTTCGCCGTAGTCCGGCGCCGGCGGATGAGAGCTCACAGCTGCGACGAATCGAACGACGCGCGCACGCGCCGCACCCGAAGCCGCCGCCGCATCCGCGCGAGCGAACGCGCGGTCATCGCGCCAAGCCGAGAGCGGCCGAGTTGATGCAACATCGTCAATTGCGGAGCTCCGGCGACCAGGTGGCGCGCGTCGAGCGGAGTCACAGTCGATGCAATGTCACGTACCCAGTTGAGAGAGATTCCGGCACGTGTCACGGCCTCGAAGCTATGGACGACCACATCGATCGCATTTGAGAGACCAATCCCGCCAGCTCCAGGAGCTGATAAGCCGAGCAGCGGCATGATTCCCAAAGCAGCCATCCGTGACGCCGCGTTCTTCACCGCGTCAGGCGAGCCGCGATCGAGCAGCAGTTCGCTCCAGATCGCACCCGAGGGAAAGACCGCGGTCGCGTGCTTCAGTGCGGCCATGTAGCGCTCGTAGCCGATAAAGCTGGCGCGGCCCGGAAAGTAGCGGCGCATCGACTCCTCGTCCGCAGCTTCCGGGCTGTAGCAGACCGCGTCGATACCCGACGCATAGGCGAGATCGATCGCGCGGAGATCCGCCGGCGGATGCATCGTCACGCAGATACTCGTATCGAAGTGGCGATGGATCGCTTCGAGGTAAGGAATCAGTACGCGCACTCCGGCGTCTTCGCCGGCAAAAAATCCGAGCACCAGATGCACAGAGTCGGCGTCGCCTTCCTCGAACGCCGCGCGCACGGCATCGACCACCTCGGCGACCGGCCACAGCTCGCCTGCGCTTTGCGTGAGTTCGCGGCCGAGGCATAGCGCGCAGGTGCGCCGCGCGGATGCGAGGCTGCATCCCCCGCCGAGCACCACGGTCGCGTAAGTGCCGCTCACCCGCGCGATCTCGCCGAGCGCGATTCCGCGCGCATTCCTGCGCGACGCGAACTCAGGAACGGGCGCGCGGCGCACGCCGACCTCGACGCCGACACCGGAAATCAATTCCGTCCCATCGCGTTCGATGAACTTGAGCGGCGAAGACTGTTTCACTCGCACGGCTGCAAAGAGATCGTCGCCGAAAATTAACTCGATCGAATCAGGCGAACCTTTCGCCGCAATGCCCTCGAGCGCGAGCGCAAGCTTGAGGCGCGCGGGGTTATCGGCGGAAACTTCAGGCATCCCGTACCTTCCCTTTGTCGCGATCGGCGGCGACAAGATTCAAATGAATCGCGAGTGCCGCTGGTGATGCAAATACCTCAGCCGCTCCCGCGGCCAGCAGCCGGTCGCGCGCGACACCTTCGGATGCGATTCCAATGAAGCCGATACCGGCGGCGCCCGCAGCGCGGAAATCGTCCTCGCTATCGCCGGCGAAGCAAGCTTCGCTCGGCTTCGACTGGAGCAGTGCCAGCGCGCGCTCGACCATCGCGGGCGACGGCTTGAGCGGCAGCATCGAGTCGCGGCCGACGACCGGAATCGCGCTGCGGACGATCTCATGCAGGTCGAACCAGCGCTTGATGGCTCGTGACGAATTGGAGGTGACGATTGCGATTCGCGTCCCACTTTCCACCAGTGCCGCGAGCACTTCCGTCGCGCCTTCGAGTGGCGCCGCGCGGTCGATACCCGCAAGCTCGGAACGCTCGATGATCGCGGACGCTCGCATCACTGTTGCTTCGTTGCCGGTGCCAAACCGAGCACGATAAGCCTCGTAGAGCGGCAACGCTCCCGTTGGCACCTGTTCGAACAATTCCCCTGGCGCATCAGCAGAACGAAGAAGGGCCTCGAGCTCGCGCCGCGCGCTCTTCCAGTCAACCACGTAGCGGAGCGTGGCGAGCGTGAGATCGAAATCGAATAGCCACGCGCGCGCTGCGGGCCGGCTCGCCGGCTTGCTGGCGGCCATCAGCTTTTCCCGCCTCGGACCGGGACACCACAATCGCATCGCGCGGAACTCTTAAGCGGCCGAGTACGCGCCTGGTAGCCTTCGAATTCGATCAGGATTGCGCCTTTATCGTCGGCAAATCCGGCGAGAAGTTTGAGCGCCTCAGTCGTCGCGATCATCGAGACGAAATCAGCGGTGACGGCGCGCGCGCCGAGCGGCGCGAGCAGATTCGCGTCCGCGCAGCGCAGGCACGCTGGCGGCGCAGGTATCACGGCGAGACGAGGTTCATCGTCGAGGCGCGCGATTACCGCTGCACCTCCGCGTCGCTTGTCGGCGAGCGCGAGACTCTGGGCACTGGCGACGAACGCCAGTACCAGATCCGCGCTGCGCGTGTTGTCATCGCCTATTCGCAGGGTCACGTCGCGGTTGCGCTCACGCATGCGTGCGACGATTGAATCGGCTCCTTCTTCCCTGTTGGCCACTCGAATCTCGCCGACACCGGCGCCGACCAGGTATGCGAGCGGCGTCTCGATCTCCGACAGATCGCCGACGATCACGAGCTTCGACGCGAGCAGGCGCTCCTGGCCGCGCCCGCCGATTCCGCCGACGATAATCTGACGGCTGTAATGGTCGATTTGCAGATCAGTCAGTGGCATCGCTCGACGCGGTGCGACCCGCGCTATTCGATTACGTTTTTGGCGATTGGTTCGACGGTCACGCCGGTTGCGCGGAGCCAGGTGAGCGCGCGTTCGATCTGGTCGCGCGCGCCCTCAAACTCGACCGCGACGAGGCCCATCTCTTCCGACACGCTCGCGCCGCGGATATTGAACACGAGGTCGAACTTCTTCACGAGCTGATAGAGGATCGGCTCCTTTATCAGCGCGCGCGGATAGCTCAGGTAGTAGCGTTCGTGGACGCGTTCCATTTGCTAATCACTTGTTCGAGCTTCTCGCGCCGCCATTCGCGCCATCCGATCCAGAGGTTGGTCGAGAGGTAGCGGTCGCCGAAGTCGGGGAAAATCGTGATGATCACGCCGTCGCGGATCGATTGCGCGATTCTGAGCGCTGCGATCATGGCGGCACCCGCCGACTGGCCGACGAGAATGCCCTCGGTCTGGCCGAGCGCGTAAACCATCTCGTAGGATTCCTCGGTGCTGAGGAACATCACTTCGTCGAGCTGCTCGGCGTGGTAAATACCGGGGACGATTGAGGTGGCGATGTGTTTCATGCCCTCGAGCCCATGCATGGCGTCGTCGGGCTCGACGCCGATCACCTTGATGTTCGGATTCTGACTTTTCAGGAAGCGCCCGGTCCCCATCACGGTGCCGCTGGTGCCGATCGCAGCGACGAAATGCGTCACGCGGCCTCCGCTCTGGCGCCAGATCTCGGGGCCCGTAGTTTCGAAATGTGCGAGGGCGTTGGCTTCGTTGTTGTACTGGTCCGGCTTGAAATAGCGCTCGGGGTCGCGCGC
>JASHPB010000134.1 GCA_030038355.1 Candidatus Binataceae bacterium | reverse complement strand
GCGTGGCCGACCTCGGCGCGTTTTGCCGCGCGCTCCTCTTCCCAAGCGGCCGAAATTTCAGCTATAGAACGGCGACTTTGAAGCCGTGACGGCGGAGGGAGTGCGGGTTTTGGCGACGCGCCGAAAGAACAGGGTAGAAGAGCGAAAATGAAATTTCAGCCGCGGCTGGCAGTCGTGGCTCATAGTCGCCGCAATCGCGATCGCGGTCGCGCTTCTGTCAGTCGCAATCGGGCAAATGTTTGGGTGAACGCCTCGGGCGCACGTTCTGATGGCTACCAATCTGGATCGATGCCCTCTTCGCTCGTCTAACTGCCCCGGCCGGGGTCAGCACGCGAAGACCCAACCCTGCCGGACCTGCGCATGCGAGCGGGTCAGACGCCGGTGCCGAAAGCGTTCCTGATGATCCTCGAATGGGTCAGGACGACCGCGAGAGGGAAGATGGCGACCGACATCGCGCTGCCGATTCCGCCCGCACCGCCGTCGAACAGCTAACCGGGCGACCCCATCAAATACCGAAGAGTGGTGCCTGTCGACCATGGTCTGGTGACTTCGTCGCCTGGCGGGCTAGGTCGAACCCGAGGGGGAGGAGCTGGGTTACTTGGTGATTCACCGAGGCACTGCCGAGACGCGCAACCACATGCTGCAGCTAAATCCGGCGATCTGCTTCAACGACCAGTCTTCTTTCGCGAGACCTATCACCTCCGCCTGACGTTCGTGCATTGACCAAGCTGCCGTTGATTCCTCCGGA
The DNA here is from genome assembly GCA_030038355.1 of Candidatus Binataceae bacterium. Taxonomy (GTDB): domain Bacteria; phylum Desulfobacterota; class Binatia; order Binatales; family Binataceae; genus JASHPB01. The sequence goes on along the minus strand of JASHPB010000134.1, from coordinate 2,246 downwards.
CAAACCGGTAGAGTCACTGCGACTCGCATTGGGCGAGCCGGGCGCGAAGAAAATCTCGCTCCCGATCGTTCGAAACGAGCGCGAGCGCGCGTCGATACTCGGCGGCGGCCTCGTCGCGCCGGTTAAGGCGCCTTAGAAAATCGGCGCGCGTAGCGGGCATCAGATGGTAAGTCCGCATCGAGGGTTCACGCATTAGCCTATCGAGAATCTCAAGCCCTGCTGCCGGACCGTCCGCCATACACACCGCGATCGCGCGGTTCATCTCGATTACCGGCGATGGTGCGATTCGAGCAAGCTCGGCATAGAGCGACGCGATCTTCCGCCAGTCGGTGACTGCGAACGTGATCGCAACCGCATGACACGCCGCGATTCGCGCCTGCAATTGATAGCTCCGGGCCGGGCCAAGCCGTGAGGCGCGCTCCAGGTGCTCGAGCCCTTGCGCGATCAGCATTCGGTCCCATCGCGCACGATCCTGATCCGCCATCAGGATCAAATCGCCGTCCGGACCGACCCGTGCGTCGTTGCGCGACGCCTGAAGCTCCATCAGGGCGAGAATCCCGAGCACCTCCGACTCTGCTGGCATCAGCTCCGCCATCACGGCGCCCATCCGAATCGCCTCAAGACACAAATCCACGCGCGTGAGCGACGCGCCCGAATGCGACGCGTAGCCCTCGTTGAAAATGAGATAGAGTACCGACAGCACCGAGCTCAATCGCGCGCCGATCTCGGATCGCTCCGGCACGTCGTAGGGAATCCGGCGCTCACGAATCGTTCGCTTGGCGCGTACGATCCGCTGAGCGATAGTCGTATCGGACACCAGGAATGCGCGCGCGATCTCCGCCGTGGTGAGTCCGCCGACCAGCCGCAACGTAAGCGCGACGCGATTTTCGGGCGCAAGCTCCGGGTGAGAACAGGTAAAAATCAGCCGGAGGCGATCGTCGGGAATCGCACCGTGCTCCAAGGTCTGTAGCTCCTGAAGCGCCTGTTCGCGCGCTAGGCCGATGAGCTTCGATTCCAAATTCTTCTCGCGCCGGATCGAATCGATTGCGCGATTTTTCGCGACCGTCGTGAGCCATCCGCCCGGGTTCTCCGGAATGCCGGCGGCGCGCCAGTTCTCGATCGCGCATACGGTCGCTTCCTGAAGAATCTCTTCCGCGCGATCGAGACCGCCGAGCAGCCGTGCCACGGTTGCGAGGATTCTTCCCGACTCGCGCCGGAAAATCTCCTCAAGCAGCTCATCCGGCGCCGCGCGATGCGCCCGCCTCGCCATAGCGCGAGTGTAGCTTCCCGGCGCCCGATCACAAATCGCACAAGCGCTAGTGTGCCCGACATCAAAAACTGTGCGTGTACCACATCCCGCACGGAATCACTTCGGTCACCGCGCCTTCCATTTCGGTGAAGCGCCGAGCCCATTCGAGGGCGCTCTCTCGCGTCACACAATCGAGCACCACCAGGCCGCCGATAACTTCGCGGCCTTCGGCGAACGGCCCGTCGCTCACGATTGATTTGCCGTCCCGGAGTCGCAACGTGCGAGCTTCGGCGGGGTCGGCAAGGCGCGCCGTGACAAGACAAATCGACTCGTCGGCAAATCCTTTCATCACGTATTCGGTACCCGCACGATTGTGCATCTCGAGGACGCCCGGGCGCCCATTCTTCGCGAACAGCATCAGGTACTTGGTCGCCGTGGTCGAGCGATGGCTATGAAGAAAAAGTGCTGCCCCCTGCACGCCGCGCACTTCGGAGATGTGGCCCTCATGATCAAAGCCCAGGCTTTGCTGCCACGTGATGGCCTCTTCGCGTGAATCGAAATTGATTAGGTCAAAACCCGCCAGCACTTCCTTGCTCTCGGTGAACGGCCCGTCGGTCACGACCGCTCGTGTTCCGTCGTAGCGCACTACGGTCTCGGCGGCATTGTCATGCAGGCCCACGCTCATCGACAGGTGGGGTCGCGCGGACGCGACTCGCTCCGCATATAGGCGTGAGAGTCCTTCCTGATGTTTGCGAATACGCCGTTGCTGCTCCGCTTGCGGCAGTCGCGCCCATTCGCCGCGCCGCTCGAATCCCATGCATATGTGGTACATTTTTTCGTCTCCTTGTTTTTTCTTGATGCGCCTCCAGGCGGGCGTCTAAATAGGCAACGAATGACGAGGGCCAGTTTCGACAGCTCGTGATTCAGGTTCTGCCGCCATTGCCGACATTATCGATTCCGCCGCTTTGCGTTGGCGTCCAGATGAGTATCCGACGCT
>JASHPB010000133.1 GCA_030038355.1 Candidatus Binataceae bacterium | reverse complement strand
CTGCTGCCTGCTTGGATCTGGGTGTCTGAGCGAAGCGTTGATACAATTTAGACCCATCCTGCTAAGTTTAGGCCGCTTAAGAATCGCCCATCGGAGATTAAGCAAGCGGCGTTTCATTCAGCTGTCCGCATCTTAAACCACAGTCCCGGAATTGCGGATTAGGCACTCAGCCCAAAAAACCTCAGTTCAACGCGAGTAGAGAGTCAGCAGGCCGTCGCGGCGGCGGGGTTCCAAGGGCGCGTGGGCGGCGAGGCGTTCGGAATCGTACGGCTCGAGGCCATGGCATGCGGGACGCCTGTGTGAACACTAAGATAAAGCCGGCGTTCCGTTCGTCTCCCGCGACGGTGAGACGGTATCACCGTGCCACCGAACGATGTCGAGGCACCCGCCGGCGCCGATCAACCGGTTGCTGGCCGACGGCGAATTGCGTGCGAGATTGGGCCGCGCGGTGGCGGGTCGCCGCGGAGTTCGGCCTCGACGTCATGGTGCGGCGGACGCGCGAGCCCTGCGAGGCGGTCATCCGGCAGACGATCGGCGACCCGATTCGGGAAGCAGTGGCCGATCGAGAGGTGCGCCATTACTCACTTCGACAGGAATGACTAATGGCGGCGGGCCGAACGGAGTATCGCCGTCGTCACCAATCCGGACGAGATCGACCTCGAGTGAGTAATGCCCCGGTGTTTCGGGCGCGAATTCGACCGCCTCTAACTCAGTTGAGGCGCCCGGGAAAACGTCGAGGTGCAACCGGCTTTTTCCCACCTTCGTATCGAGCGGATGTCCATCCGCTCCGACCCATCGCCACTCTAAGTTAACCGTTCCGTGCGAGTTCGAGCGCTCCGCGAGCCACACTGCGCGCCCAGTGTTGGTCAGGAGCAGCCGGACTCTTGCCATCTGGCCAGGTGCAACCATGTTCGGCGCCGCGAGCAAGGTGTATTCCGCGCCGAGCAGGTCGGGGGAATTTGCGCTCGTCGGCCGCCGGTGAAGCGCGATCAGCAGCAAGTCAGCATGGCGCTCGAACGGGTCGACCACCGGATTGTCGCTCCAAAGCCACATGCGCTGGGTAGGCTCATGAAGCGCCCACGCGTTCCACACCATGTTGGCGGAGAAAGTGCCGATCAACTGCGTCATCAGCGACCACGCCGCGAGGACCGTGAACGCCGCGCGCCATGCGGTGCTGCTCTCGAGCCACTCGTGCATCGGGTAGAGCGCGAGCGCCACGATCGGAACGAGATCAGTGAGCAGGCGCGGGCCGTATGAATTACCGCCGGTCCACACGTTCCAGCGCGCGTCGATGAAAATCATCATCAACGCACCGACCGAGAGTGCGCGCAGCAGCGCGTCGCCGTTCCGGCGCCACGCGAGGGCGAGTTCAACGGCCGAGAAGATGAAGATCGGCGAGTAGAAGAAGAGTCCGCGGCCGGGACTGAACAATACCCCGGGAATTCCGACTTCGAACGGCGTGATCCACGGATAACTTCCCGCCACGAAACCGCCGAGCGCTGCGCCGGGACCGGCGAAGAACTGCGTGCGCATCGCATTGCCGAAGTAGGTGTGGTTGTACCAGAGCATGAAGATGAGCGGCGGGATTGTTGCTGCAACAAAAAGGGCGAACTGGCGCCGATGCTGAATCAGCACCAGCACCGCGAGCGGCGCGGCGATCACGACATCGAGCGGCCGCGTCACGACTTCGGTAGCAAGCGCGAAGCCGGCCAAGGTTGCCCATCGCTCGTCGCGCCGCGCGCGGATCAGCGCGTAGAGCGCCGCTGACAGCGCGAGCTCGCACGGTCCGTGCTGCCAGAGCGCCTGGCTCCCGATACTCAGAGTGCTCGACGCGAACGCGTACACGAGCGCAATCACGATCGCCATCCAGGCGGGTGCAACTTCGGCCGCCGCGAGATAGAGCACGGCGACCGAGAGCGCGGCTATAACGGCGGCGGAGATTTTCTCGAGCTCGGCGAAGATGCGGGCCGACGAGTCGACGCCTGTGGCGATCGGAACCGCATAAAAGGGCAGGGCGAAAATCGCCGCCCCGACCGGATAGTCGGAAACGTAATGACCGTTCACTTCGCGCTCGTAGTAGGGAATCTTCGGATCGTGTAGCGAGGGAAACTGATCGAGATAGAAGTTGCCGTTGCGCAGGATACTGATCGGCAGAAGCTTGGCGGGAATAGAATCGCCCGCCGAGATGGTACGGCCGTTGGCGAGGAAGACAATCAGCGAGAGCGCGAAGAGAAGGAACGCGGGACGCTGGCGCATCGCGGCCGCGAGCGACCCGCATGCGAGTATGATCGCGAGCGCGATGAATCCGGCGATCGCGGCGATCGCGGGCCACATCTTGATCGCGTGAAAGTCGAATCTTCCAACCGGTACCTCGTAGCCGCCGGTCACGAGGATCGACAGCAGATAGAGGCCGGCGACGGCGGCGGCGACTCGCGCCGCGACCACGTAGTCTCGCATCGCGTCGCGATCACTTTCTGCTGGCGGTGGATGCATTGCCGGGATATCGCGGCAACGCGCAATCGCTATAGAGGCGGCGGTGATGTAAGGGCGCCGGTCGCTGCAGCGGAAGGCTGGTCTTCGAGCTGCATACCCTCGACACCCTTCGCACCGATGTGACCGCGCGGCACGGGAGTGCCTACCGGAGCGCCATACGGTTCGGCAGCCTGGTAGCCATAGCGCATCGCCTCGAGCGGCCGTCCGCTCAGGTTCGCGGTCGAGGGCGCAGGCGATTTCACCAGATCCTCGCCGACTGACTCATGCTGAAAGATGCGATGCACATCGAGCGGAACCGGCTCGACCACGCGCCCGATCTCGAGCGGTTCATTCTCGACATTGACGCGGTACTTGAGAATGACGCCGCGCTCGGCGCGCAAATCGTAGAGCCCGGGCGGCAAGTCGACGGAGAAGTTGCCACTGTCATCGGTAGGCGCGATGAACATGTCGCCGGTCGCGCGGTTCTCGAAATGAAGCTGACGATGCTCGGCGGGCTTGCTGTTCTGGTAAACGAAGTTTCCGCTGACGATCGCTGCGGCGGCGGCGCGTGGCCCGGCAAAAACAGAGACCAACGTTCCGAGGGCGATCGCAATCGATCCGCGCGCGGCGGTGCTTGACAGTTTGAGATGCGGCCAGTGCTTCACGATATCTCCCTGGTTCTGCTGACGCCGCGCGATTCTAACCGTCAGTGGTCATGGTTTGGAAGAGAACGGGGCGCGATTGATGGCGACCGGGCACGCTGAATATGCTAACGGAAAGCGCCGGCGAGGAAAGTATGGAGTCCGTCGTTATTTACCATAATCCGGGATGCGGGAGTTCGCGCGGGGCGCTCGGCCTCTTGAACGGGCGCGGCGCCAAATTCGAGGTCATCGAATATCTGAAGAAGCCGCCGACGCGGGCCGACCTCGAGCGGATCCTGAAGATGCTAGACTCGCCGCCCGCCGACCTGGTGCGCAAGGACAAGCGCTTCAAGGAACTCGCCCTCAGTCCCGATGACTACACCGACGCCGGGTCGGTCATCGCGATCCTGCTGAAGCATCCGGAGCTGATGCAGCGGCCGATCGTGATTCGCGGCAGCCGGGCCGTGATCGCGCGGCCGCCGGAAAAGCTCAACGAGCTGTTTTAGCGAGGACGGCGCCGATCAGGCGCTCTTCTTGACGCGGCCGCTGCGGATGCATCGCGTGCAGACGCGAATCCGTTTCACGTTGCCGCCGACCTGCGCGCGCACCTCTTGCAGATTCGGTTCCCAGCGGCGCTTGGTCTTGTTGTTGGCGTGGCTCACATTGTTGCCGACCGAGGGTTGTTTTCCGCAGATCGCGCAGTGTCTCATCGTCTGATTCTTCCAGAAATCGAAAATAAGCACCCATCGTAGCTGGTCGCGGCGATCCACGAAAGGGGCTTGCGCGCGCAACGCCGAGCAGTTGGTACAGCGATTCTAAAAGTGTGCGGTGATACGGAATGATACCGGCGGGCTGATGGCGAACTCGATGGCCGTTGCCGCACGACGCGATTCGCGGAAGCGCGCCTCGCGGGCGGCGAGCGCTCCGCGCCGCGGCCGCGCTTAAAGTTGCGGCGCGAGTGGCCATTCGCCGCGATGCGTGCCGCGTACGCGCTGGTCTACCTCACCTCGTACCGCGCGACCCACACGATCCCCGACGAGGGCGACTATCTCGCGCTCGCGCGCGCGATTTGGCATGGCACGGTCTTCGTCGACCGCGCGGACGGGTTCTGGGGCCCCCAAGTCGGCGATCGCCCGGTCTCGAAGTACTCGATGTTGCACTCGGAGATGCTCGCGCCGGCGTTCGCGGTGGATTGGCGCCGCATGTTGCTGGTCTCAGCGGGATTCTTCATCGCTGGCGCGTTCATCTTACGCAGGATGCTGCTCGGCCACGGCCTCGGCAGTGGATGGTGCCTGCTCCATTTCATGCTCGCCGGTGGCTTCTATCACTCGCAGAGCATGATGACTGCGGTGCCGTCGGCAGTGAGGGGTCTGCTCGGCGTCTCGGCGGTGCCTTCCGCGAGCCGGCGCGCGCGCTGCTCTCCTGACGCGCCGTTCGGCACCAGTATCCTGCTGCATTCATGGATGGGCCCGCTCGCCATGGTATTCGCGCTCGCGTGGAACCGCGATCTGTGGATCGGCCTGCCGTCCGCCTCGCGTTAAACCGAACGCTACGGCAGACCCACTTGCGGCTGGCTCAGTGATGGCGCGAAGCGCGCGCGTAGCAGCGGTTCGCCCACTTCCGTTGCAGTCAGCGACACGTTCGCGTCGCATCCGCACTTGAGGCTCATCATCCGCGCGCTCTCGCCGAGCGCCTCGCTGTAGCGCTCGAGGTCGCTCTTGAGCGCGGCGGGCGCGGCCTTGTCGGCGATCACGGCGTCTTTGCCGGAGATCAGCACGGTCGGCGTCGCCCCGGTCTTCTCGGCGAACATCTGCTTGACCATCGCGATGAAAGCCGGCCGATCGAGCCCTGGGACATCGCGCTGCAACACGCTCGCGTAAGCTGTCGCCGCGCGATGCTCATCGGCGGGTACGGCGAGCGCGCGGCTGATCGAGTCGGCCTGGGTCGGCTCCGCGCTGTCAGACTTCTCATACTCGGCCAGGATCGCGTGCGCCTGCGCGACGTCGCCGCCGTCCATCGCGCCGAGCGTGCGCCCGAGCAGGTTTTCCGACTGCGCG
>JASHPB010000132.1 GCA_030038355.1 Candidatus Binataceae bacterium | reverse complement strand
CAACTCTTGCGACCTCGCCGATCCTCTACCTGATAAGGCGTGACGAGCTGAAAGCGGTACGCGCTGGGAACGGCACCTCGCAGTTCGCCTGGTTGCAGCGCGGGTTATTCAGGCACGTGGAGCTGCGCGGCCGCACGATCTAGATCGACCGATTCGAGCGCGGCGGTCATTTCGCCTTTGGTGCCGGCTGTATTATAAAATTCAGCCGATCGCACCAAACTCCTCGAGGAAGGAAAAATGGACGATACCGATTTTCTGGCTGGCTTGAAGCTCGATTTCGATCCCGACACGCTGCGCGAAAAGTACAACCAGGAGCGCGACAAGCGCATCCGCAAGGACGGCAACTCGCAGTACGTCGAGGTTACGGGCAAGTTCGCGCACTACCTGGACGATCCGTATGTGAAGCCGGGCTTCACTCGCGCTCCCCTCAACGACGAGGTGGAGGTAGTGGTTATCGGTGGCGGATTCGGCGGCTTGCTCGCCGGTGCGCGCCTGAAGGAGGCCGGCATCGCCGATGTCCGCATAATCGAGTCGGGTGGCGACTTTGGCGGTACCTGGTACTGGAACCGCTATCCCGGCGCGCAGTGCGATATCGAAAGCTACTGCTACCTGCCACTGGTAGAAGAGCTCGGCTACATGCCGAAGGAGAAATATTCCTTCGCGCCTGAAATTTACGAGCATTCACGGCGCATCGCGCGGCACTACAAGCTCTACGACAACACCTGCATGCAGACGCGAGTGACGGAACTCAAATGGGATCACGACGCGGCGCGCTGGATCGTCTCGACCGATCGCGGCGACGTGATGCGCGCGCGGTTCGTGATCATGGCGACGGGGCCGCTCAATCGTCCGAAGTTGCCCGCGATTTCTGGAATCGAGGAATTCGAGGGTCACACGTTCCACACCAGCCGTTGGGATTACGAATACACTGGCGGCGACCATTCGGGCGGCCTGACCAGGCTCGCCGACAAACGCGTTGCGGTGATCGGCACCGGGGCAACCGCGATCCAGTGCGTGCCGTTCGTTGGTGCGCATGCCAAGCAGCTCTACGTCTTTCAGCGCACTCCGTCGTCAGTCGATGTGCGCGGCAACAAGCCGACAGATCCGGACTGGGCAAAGACGCTAAAACCCGGATGGCAACGCGAGCGGCGCGAGAACTTCAACAACCTCGTGATCGGCGTGCCGGTCGATGAGGACATGGTCAACGACGGTTGGACCGAAATTTTCCGCAACCTCGGTATCGCGGCGAAGAAGACGGCTCGCGCGGCGGAGATGACCAAGCGCCAGACCGCGATGATGATGGAGATCGCCGACTTTCAGAAGATGAATGGCGTACGTTCGCGCGTCGACGCGACCGTCACCGATTCAACAACCGCCGAGGCATTGAAGCCCTGGTATCGCCAGTTCTGCAAACGCCCCACCTTCAACGACGACTACCTGCCGACCTTCAATCGTCCGAACGTCAAGCTGATCGACACCAGCAAAAGCCAGGGTGTCGAGCGCATCACCAAGACTGGTGTAGTCGCCAACGGCGTCGAGTACGAAGTCGATTGCATCATCTTCGCGACCGGCTTCGAAGTGGGCACGGCTTGGACCCGACGCGCTGGTTACGAAGTTATCGGCATCGACGGCGTTACGCTCACTGACTATTGGCGCGACGGGATGAAGACCTATCACGGCTTTTCGAGTCACGGCTTCCCGAACTGCTACCTCCTCGGGCAATCACAGAACGGCGCGTCGGTGAACCTGACCTCGGTGCTCGACGATCAGGCGCAGCACGTGAGTTACATCATCAAAGAGGTAATGAACCGCGGCTTGCGCTTCGCGCATCCGAGCAAGAAGGCCGAGGATGAGTGGGTCGCCGAGATTAAACGCCTCGCGTTCGTCGCGGCGCGCTTTCTCTCCTCGTGCACGCCAGGCTACTACAACAACGAGGGCCATTTCGGTGAAGACGGCGCGACTGGATTCGGCGGCAACAGCTACGCACCGGGAATCAACGCCTTCAACGCGTTGATGGCGAAGTGGCGCGAGAAAGGCGACCTCGAAGGCCTCGAGCTGGGCTGAAACTTAAGGCTGCGAACGGAAGTGATTGGGAGGGTCGGGCCACGCCCGGCCCTTTTCTTCAAGTGGCCACGATTATTCTCGCGAAGCGGCATCGCCCTCGGCCGGCTCGTCTGGATCACCAGCTTTAGGTTGCCGCGCGAGCCATCCGTCATATTCCATGAAAGCGCTTTGCAAGCGCATCGGTAGATGACGCTCTATCCAGGCGGCCGTTGGCTCAGATGCTCGCACCAGGAAGGGACAGAGAAAGGCCGTGATACCGGATACGCCTACTGCCATCGAGTAGAGCAAGCTGCCGCTACCGCCCACTTCGGCGATCAAATAAGAAAACACGCCGATCTGAGCCATCGAAAATCCGACTTTGATAGCAGTATCGGGCCGCTCTCCAACCACCATCGACGCGATCGAGACACTGACGATCTTGCCGGCGACCACCAGCGTGGTCAGTCCTAATAGTGCAATCCAGTGCCGAACCAGGAGTTGCGGTTGAATGAGCATCCCGACCGATACGAAGAAGATCGCACCGAAGATGTGGCGCACCGGCTCGATCAAGTGCGCGACCACTTCGCCATGTCCCGACTCTGCCACCAGCGACCCCGCCAGGAAGGCTCCGAGAGCAACCGTGTAGCCCGCGCGTTCGGCGATCGTCGCGAATGCAAAACACAAACCCATGCTCGTGATCAGGAGAGTCTCCGGCCGCTCGAGCCAAGCGACGCCGCGAACGAGGTAGGGAACTGTAAACAGCCCGATCGCAAGCACTACTACGACGAAGGAAGTCAGAAAGCCCGCCTTTACTGATAGCTGATCGAACGAGAACGCGCCGCCCTTCGACAGCGTGATCATTGCTGCCAACAGGAGGATGGCGATCAAGTCCTCGCACAGGACGATGGCGAAAACCAAGTCGTGCACCCTCGGTCCTACCTCCACATCCTCGAATACCTTGGCAATGATGACCGCGCCCGATATCGAGAGCGTCGCACCCGTAAGAAGGCTCTGCCAAGGCGTCCATCCGAGCAGCCTCGCGGCGCCGTAACCGAACAAGATCATCGCGGCCGCTTGAACCACCGCGACCAGGCCGGCCGTCGGAGCGAGGCGCCGAAGTTGACGAAACTTGAATTCGAGGCCGATGGAGAAAACCAGCAGGATGACACCGAGGTCCGAAACCTGTGCGATCCGGTCCGTACTCGCGTAGAGTCCGGGCACGTAAGGCCCAACGATCATGCCGGCGATTAAATAGCCGAGGATGAGAGGTTGATGTAGCAGCTGAAAGACGACAATGGCGAGCGCGGCAACGCACATCACCAGCGCCATATCCTCGATGAAATTGTGTGTGGCGAAGATCACCATCGCGTTTCAGCCGCTCACTTTCACTTCGTTGTTCCTCGACGGAGGTTTCTCCTACTTGATGGTAATCCATCGAAAAATTGCAAGTGCTTTTATTGGATACGTGCCAGGTCCCCACGTGGAGCAAAATCCAGTATTTGCGGCTGTCGTGCTCTCTGAGCTACTGACTTACAAGGAGCGGGTCTGAACGTCGCCATCACTGCGGCTCGCAAGGGAAGGAATTATGGAACGCGCGTTGATTAATGGCGTCGAGCTCGCGTACGAGCTCCGCGGCGCCGGCACTCCGCTGGTGATGATTCACGGCGCGCAGGGCGACCAGTCGATGTTCTCCGGGCTGGCCGCGGCATTCGCCCCTCACTACCACGTCCTCACCTTCGATCAGCGTGGCTCGGGTTTGAGTGCCAAGCCCGACATGGCGTACAGCATCGCGATGTTCGCCGATGACACGGCATCGTTGATGGACCACCTGTCGATGACTTCCGCGCACATTGTCGGCGTATCGATGGGCGGGATGATCGCGCAGGAGTTCGCGCTCCGGCATCCACGCAAGGTCCGTTCGCTGGTTCTCGGTTGTACTACACCCGGCGGTCCGAACTCGGTCCGTGCAAGCGGAGAGTCGCTCGCGAACGCATACTCGACGAAACCGATGAGTGCGGAAGAGCGTGGCAAGGCTCTTGCTGAGGCGGCCTTCAGCAACTCGTACCTCGCCAAGCATCCGGAGATCATAAACTCAATGATCGAGGCGCGCCGCCAGCGGCCTATCGACAACGTTGGCTTCGGGCATCGGATGAAAGCTGCAGCCGGGCATAACACATACGATCGGCTGAATGAGATTCGCTGTCCCACGCTGGTGATGACCGGCAAGGACGATGCGCTGATTGCGTGGGAGAATTCGCAAATTATCGCGGAGCGAATCCCGGGCGCCGAACTGCTCCTGCTCGAGCCCGCTGGGCATTGCTTCTGGATGGAGCAACCCGAAAAAACTCACGAGGCGATATCGCGTTTCATCCATGAACATTGAGCTCCGCGTCTGACCGCATCGAGGGCGATGACGATGGGACGAAAAATCATGATCGAGGCCGCGATCAACGGCAACGCGATGCGCGACCTGAATCCGAACATACCGTACGCGCCGCGTGAGATCGCCGATGACGCGATCGCTACGTCGAGGGCCGGCGCCGCGCTGGTCCATTTTCATGTACGCGATCCCGAGAACGGCCGCTGGGTGCAGGACGTTCCCTATTACGCCGAGGTCTACCGCCGCGTGCGCGAAGTCTCGGATGCGCTGCTCTGGCCGACGTTCCCATTCAACGGCACGGCGGCGGAGCGTTTCAATCACTTCGTCGAGTTGTCGAAGGAGGCGGTGACCAAGCCCGACCTGGGAGCCGCGGACATGGGCTCGGTGAATCTGGCCTCATACGATTGGCGCAACAAAAAACTTCGCGGCGAGAAATTTGTCTATCAGAACACTTACGAGACCTGCCGCTACTTCCTCACCGCGTCGCGCGAGCTTGGGCTACGGCCCACGCTACAAATCTTCGAGCCGGGCTTTCTCCGCGCCGCGCTGGTCTTTCTCGATCAAGGACTGCTGACCGAGCCGCTAATTCTGAAGTTCTATCTCGGCGCCGGCGACCAGTGCTTCGGGATGCCGCCGACACTAAGAAGCCTCGAGGCTTATCTCGACATGGTCAAGGACGTGCGATGCCAATGGTTTGCGGCGACGCTCGGCGGAGACAATCTGCCTCTCGTGCCGCTCATCGCGAGCCTCGGTGGGCATGTGCGCCTCGGCCTCGAGGATCATCAGTATGCGCGCGAAGGCCAGCTCTCGAATCCGCAAATCGTCGAGCGCGCCGCAACTACGATCCGCGCGCTTGGGCATGAAGTCGCGACGGCGAAAGAGTCACGCGCGATGCTCGAGCTCTGAGCTCGTCTCTATACACGCGCCTCGGCTTCGATCATGTCGTACATGGCCTGCGCGGCGGGTGACAGCTCGGCTGATTTTCGCGTGATCAACGCGAGGCTTCGCGAGACGACCGGATCGACAAGCCTCAAAACTCTGATTTTCGGATACGCGCCGCGCTGAATCGCGAGACTCGGCACCACGGCTGCTGCGACCCCTTCCGCCACCAAGCCTACGGCGGTCGAGCTCCGCTGCACCTCAAAGTGAGAGTGCAGCGTGACGTTGCTGCGCTCCAACGCGACGTCGAGCAGCGGACGATTGCCGCTAACCTCGCCCGCGAAAATGAGCGGATACGGTCCAAGACGCTTCCACGGCACGCTCTTCAGGTTC
>JASHPB010000131.1 GCA_030038355.1 Candidatus Binataceae bacterium | reverse complement strand
GCCGGTTCGAGCGTGATGAAGCGCTCGGCATCGCCGTCGCGCTCGAGGCCGAGCGGATAGATCCGGCAGGCGAGCGGACGGCCCGCGTGAACGCTGCATCGCACGCCAGCGAGCGCGGCGCATCGACCGTGATCGTTGAACCTTAGAATCGATCCGCGGCGGATTGTGAAGCGCAGTATCGCCTCCGCCGTCGCAATCCCGGCTGCGCGCGCCAGCCGCAGGACGTCGTACGGCGAGAGTGCGATTACCTTGTCATGGCAGCATCGCCCGCATGTATTGCAGAGGTAGGAAAATTGGCTCTTACGATTCACGCGCGCCGACCACTATAGCGCGCGCGTGCCTACGAATTGCGCGATCCTGCTACCCTCAGCTCGTCGCCCGGCGCGTCAAACCTCGGCTCCCCTGGGAAAGGGAGGGGTCAGATTGGATTGCGGGAAAGGTTTTCAGAATCAGAAACTCAACTAACCTTCGCGCACAGGAAGGGGAGCATCATTCGCCTGCACGACCGCCGTCGGATTACGAGGGTCAATTTTTCGGCGGTGGCGTCGAAGCGGTTTTGCGTCTCGCTTGCGCTGCGGCCGGCCGCGACCGCGTCAAGCTGCGCGCGAATCCTGGTCGCGAGCTGGCGGCGTAAAACGGGCTATCAACGGGGCCGCGGGCGATTACGCGCCGGTCCTCTGCTCCGCAAAAGAGTGCTCGGCAAGCGGTTGAAACCAAAACGGGCTTCGGCGACGCTGTGGTAGATGGAGCAATCTCTCTGATGAGACAGTATGCGATCGATGTCGATAAAGGCGCGGCCGATGCGCTAACGGCACTTGGCGACCTAGGGCTGTTCCTGCTGTCGGACAAGAATCTGCCAAGCCTGGTGACAATGATTGTCGGTGCACCGGTTAGAGGCTCGTGGTGGGCACACCCGCTATGTCACGAGATCTATATGGTTTCGCATCGGTTGAGAGACCATGCGGACGTCGCTGTTCTAAAGCTCGTTAACGGCAAAACCACCTTCGTGCACCGGTCGCGATGGTGCGCGCTGTATGCCCTGGGGAATGCGGCCGATGCCTGGCAGACGGTTGGACTTTCTGCGAGCGCAAACAAGTTGCTCGCCGAGGTGGGTGAAGTCGGAACCCTGAGGATGGACGAGCTACGAGGGCATCGAAGTTCAAAAGAGCTAGGAGAGGATGCACGTCTTCTTGAGTCGCGACTTCGGGTATTTGGCGATGATGTTCACACCGACTCCGGTGCTCACGTGAAGCGCATCGCAACGTGGAATCATTGGTGTAGGTGCGTATCGCTCGCGCCGGACCAGCGAATCTCCTCGAGCGACGGGCGTGCGAGTTTTGATTCGGTCGCGCAAGCATGGCAGAGACAGTTCGGCGTCGTCGTGTCACTGCCGTGGCATCAAACGCAGAAGCGGACCGCTCGGCGAAAGCCGATGGCGTCACGGTTCAGCCACGCCTGATCTCATCGGCGAAGTGCGCCGCCTGGCCCGGACCCTCGGCAACTGACACTTCCATCGCGATCACCTCGGCGAGTGCGCCGCGCGAGCGAAGCGCCGAGGCCAGCTCGCTCCAGATATAGCGTGCTAGCTCCTCCGCCGAGCTGTGCACGATCGGCAGCATCGCAACGTCTCCCGCAGGAAACATGAACTCGTCGAGCTCGTAGCGCACTCGCACGCGGCCCGGCTCGGCGATCTCAATCGCGAGGCAATCGCTCTTGGCAGGAATGATCGTCCGCTCGTCGAGCCGATCAACGATCTCCTTGGTGAGTTTCTTGATGAGGCCGAAGTCGAGCACGTAGCCGGTATGCGCGAGGCGGCCCTCGACTTTCACTCCCACCTGGTAGTTGTGGCCGTGCAGCGGCTCGCGAAATCCGGGATAGGCGATAAAGTGCGCCGCCGAGAATTTGAGATTCTCCTTGGCAACGTGGATTGAGAAGCGTTCCGCCACGATTCGATCTTTACCCGCCCTGCTTGGACGAGAGAAGCCGCGCCAACGCCGCGATCGGTCCGTTGGCGAAGCGGCTCTGGTAGCGGGCGGCGTCGAGCGAGGTCGCCTCGGCGAATCGCGCCGCTTCGCCCTCGGCTGCACGCGCAAGCCGGACCACCAGCTCGCGCGCCGCTTCGCCCGCGAGATCGAAAGGTTCGATGAGATCGCCGACGTCGATACCATGCAAGCCGCCGAGCAGGCATTCGGCGATATATTCGAATTGGCCCCCGCGATCGATTTCGAATTTCGTCACTGCGAGCGCCTCGCCGAGCGCCATCACGCGCTCGATCCCGTAATGACGCCGCCACGAGATCACCTCTGCATCGCCGCTGCCCTCGAAGCCCGAGCCGATCGCGATTATCGCGACACGCCCATCATCGAGCGCGACCGGATGAAAGATGTAGCCGGGCGAAGTCTGTCCGACGAGCGCCCTGAGCGCCGTACGATACGCGAGCAGATCGTGATTGGTCTCGTCTGCCACGCGCGCGAGAAATTCTCCGATGCTCAGCGTTTTGCGATCGGCGAGCGCGAGCAGCTTCTCGAAGATGTCGGGGCCGTATTCCTCGCGGCGCGCGATCTTCCGCGCCTGCGAGCGATCGAACGTGAGCAGAATCGCACCGATTCCCTCGCGGCCGCGGCGTGCCGGATGCCCTGTTATCGGCCTGGCGCGATCGATCGGCTCGATATCCATCGCGAAGTAGTTGCCGTGGCTCGACCATTTGGCGAGGCCGCGCTTGGCGTTGGCGAGCACCAGCGGTTCGGCGTCGAGCGCATAGAGACGGCTCTCGGCCTTGCGCCGCGGACCGACGAGGCCATAGCCGCTCAGCAGCGAGCCATAGCCGATTACCAACAGCCGCTCGTTGTGCGACGCCACGTTGACGAGCTTAGCAGACCCTAGATATCGTCGGGACCTGGGTAATATCTGCCCGCGCCGAGCGCATCGACCGCGGCCCAGAATTCTGGCCCGCCCGCCTTCATCGGGTCCTCGAGCGCCCACGCCTGGCGCTTGTAATTCCAGCTCTCGGGGCGAAGCCGCTTGGCCTCCTCGAAGTAAGGCTTGGCGGCATCGCGATGCCCACGCTCGGCGAGATGCTCGCCTAGCCGGAAATTCGCCGCGGCGCGCACGTCTGCGTCGCTAGGAGTGTGCAGGCGGCGCACCAGGTCATCGCGCTTAGGCGCGAAGCGGCTGGCACTTCCGTTGACGATCCAGTCGCGGAGCGCATCCTGGTAGGCCTTGCGCTTGCCTTGCAGTTCGGCGAGCGCAGCTGGCGGAATCGAGAAATTGACGCGATCCATTTTGCGGAACGCGTCGGTCACGCCCGCCGGCTCGCTCGGGCGCACGATCACGCCCTGCTCGTCGATCCAGACGGCGCTCGGCACGTTCACCATGTCATAGAGTTCGGCGACAATATGTTTACGATCTATGACGCACGGATAAGTTGAATTCGCCGCGCTGATCCATGGCTCCGCTGCGGCATTGCCGCCGGAGTCGAAAGCAACCGCGAACGGCACAAAGCCCTTCGGCCCGAGCTCTTCGTAGAGAGCCTGCCACACGGGCAGGTCCATGCGGCATCCTCACCACGAGGCCCACGAGACCAGCAGCACCTTCTTGCCGCGATAGTCGGAAAGCCGATGAGCGCGGCCGGAGAGATCGGGCAGCTCGAAATCCGGAGCGTTGAGCGAAGTGAGCGCGCGCTGGCGCTCCGCGGCCGTCTCGCCGATACACCAGACGCCGTGAGCTTTATCCGCAACTACGGGCTGTCCGAGCAGGCCTGCCAGCGCGATGAGGTTGTAGCGGTTGCCGGCGATCAGTTCGCGCGCGCGCGCCGGCGGCACCGGGATGCAAACGTCTGCTTTGCAGAACCCCTCGGACCTATGCGCCCATCCGCTGACCCGTTCGAAATCCAAGCCCGAGAGCCAGAGCGCCTCGCCAGATACGTCGGCGCCTACGCTGGCCGTCGTGCGTTCGGCGTAAATGATATCGACTATTGATGCCATCAAATTATTCTCCGCGCGCCGGAACTTGTCGCGCCGAGCTATCCTAGCGCCGGAGCATCGTGGTTCAAATGCGCAAAAGCACGCCCGATGCCGGGCGGCCGGTCGCCTCGCGCACGCTCTTCAGATAGAGCCCGAGCTGCGCGCGATAGGTTTCGAGACGTGACGCGATGTCGTAGTCGGTCTTGAAATCGACCACGATCCATTCCGCGTCATTTTCGTCGCGCTGCGAATAAAGCAGGTCGGCGATTCCTTCGATCGTGGTCCCGTCGTCGAGGCGGACGAGCAGCGGGAACTCGCGCATGACGTGATGCGCGGCGCGAGCTTCACCGATCAGCGGTGACTTAAGTGCGCGTGTTACAGCTTCGCATGCCGCTTCGATTTCATCCGCCGGCGCGCCGAGGACTCTACCCTCAGTCGCCGCGGCCGCCGCAATCGCAGCCGCATCAGCGTCGAATGTGATCCGGGTCATCGTCGCGTGAACGAGGGTGCCGAAACGTTTGCCGCTCGGCCGCCTAGACACACGCGCCACTTCCTCGATGCGGATATTGTCAGCGAACTGAAGCCCGATCACCGCGTTCTTCTCAGCCAGTTCGGTCGCAGTTTCAATCTTGAGATGTGGCATCCCACCAGCTTCCAGAGCAGCTCTGCGCCGTTCCTGCCATCTTCTGTTGGCCTCGATTCCGAGCGTCGACCGCTCCTTCTTTTCGTCGGCCCGCAGCAACTTGTCCTGCCGGAGCCCCATCGATTCTTCGATCTCGGTGACGAGCTTCGAGGGATCCCACCACACCACGCGATGCTCGCCGCGCTCGGGGCGATGCGTCCCCGGCGCTACAGCCTTCATCTTGTTCGGCGAGCGTGGCAGGCGTTCGAGTACGCTGTCGTCGCCGAACTCGGGACATCCGGCAGGTTCGATCTCGAGCGGCGAACGCCGATCGGTGTCGTTCGGGTAAACAACTTGATTGAGGCGCGCGAGCCATCCGTCGTATCGCTCGTCGCCGACCGTGGGAACGACGATCAGATCGCGAGCGCGCGTGGTCGCGACATAGAGCAGCCGAATCGCTTCCTCTTCATCTCGCCGATGCTCGTCCTCCGCATGCTCGGTGAGATCGAGCGGCGCGCATCCCGCGAGCTGCATGGCCGCAAGCCGGCGGCCGGGATCGACGTAGCGCGACGCGTCGGCACGCGTTTCCTTGCAGGTCAGATCGGCAAGGATCACGACGGGGAACTCGAGACCCTTGGCGCGATGCACTGTCATGATGCGGATGCCCTCGGTGCCTTCCTCGACCAGCGGCACTTCGCTCGCCTCGTCGCGCTCGGCCCGCTCTTCGAGCATATCAACGAAACCGCGAAACGAAGTGGCACCACTCCGCGCCTCGTAGCGGCGCGCCTGATCCATGATGCGCAAGATGTTGGCCAGGGCCTGCTCGCCAGTCGGCCATATCGCGATTCCCGCATGCGCACGCATCCGCTTCATGGCGAGCGCCAACGTCTCCGCGATCGGACGGCGGTTGCGGCCGCGATGCAAATCGCGCAGTAGATCGAGCGCATCGACAACTTCCCGAACGCTCGGTGGCGTTGGCTCTGGGCGCGGCCGGAATGGATTCAACGATTTGAATCGATCGCGATACTCGAGCAACGCCGAGTCCGAAAGTGCGATGAACGGCCCGCGCATCGCGGCAAACCCGAACAGCTCGTCGTCGGGACGCTCGATCGCTCCGAGCAGGTTGCGAATCGCCTCGATTTCCTCGCGCTGGTTGAACGAGCCACCCTTGACCAGAATGTGCGGCAGATGACGCGCCTCCAGCTCGCGCAGATAGTCGCGCGTCACGTCGCGGCCCCATGAATTGAGGCGGCGAAACAGGATGCAGATGTGGCGCGGATGAATCGGCACGCGCTTGTCGGGTGCCTCGCGCTCGGTCACGGTCCATCCGCTCTCGACCACCAGCCACTTCGCGAACGCCGCAATCGCTTTGGGCAGCGATCGATCGATTCGAAAATCGGTGACGCGGCCGAAGTCGCCATAGGGACCCGGCACCGGCAGCGCAACGATAGAGGGTTGCCGGTCTACTGCCGCACGAAATGGCATGAGCGGTGCATAGCCCGGCTGCGAGCTCGAATCGCTCTGCATCAGCGGCTCAAATGCGGCGTTGACCATTTGTTGTAACGGCGGCGTCGCGCGAAAGCTTACTGTCAGGTATTCGAGCGCCGCGCCCATCCGCAGCAGGTTCTGCTTGATAGCCTGGTAGAGTGCGATGTCGGCGCGACGGAAGCGATAAATTGATTGCTTCGGATCGCCGACCACAAAAAGTTTGCCCGGCGCGGGCCGCGCGCGGAGCATCAGCGACTCGGCGGGATCCTCGGCCGCGAGCAGGAGCAGGATTTCAGCTTGCAGCGGATCGATATCCTGGAACTCATCGACGAAAATATGGCTGAAGCGGCGCTGTAAATCGCGCCTGAGGTTGGCGTCGCCTCGCACCAGGTCGCGTGCGATCAGCAGCAAGTCGAGGAAGTCGAGCTTGCCCGCGCGGCGCTTCAGTTCTTCGTAGTAGTCGATGATCGGCATCATCTCGTCGCGAAGGAGAGGCGCGAGATTGGCTCCTGTGGCCGCGCGGAACTCAGCGAGTCGCGCGTGGATCGCATCGCGACGCGCGAAAATCTCGCTGCGGCTCAGATCGCCGAAATCGCCGCCGAAGCCGCGCCAGTTCCAATGCCTGCCGCCACTCAGATTGCGCAGTACCGCCTCGAGCTTGTCGTAATCGCGATCGCGCACCGACTCGAGGCGGGTCGCCTCGCGAATCGGTTTGGCCAAGGTGGCCAGGCTCTTGCCGAGCCAGTCGTCGGGTTCGGCCAGCTCTGCGAGCTCGCCAAGCTTGACGATTTCGCCGATCAGCGCTTCGATCGCGTTCTCGCGTTCGATCGGATGATGAGTCCACGATGAATTGAAGTCGCGCCAGTTGAGCAGTTCGTAGGCGGCGCGGCGCGCGATCGCGCGCGGCCCATCGCGATCGACCAGATCGCGGCGACGTAGCAGGCGCCGCATCCCTGCGCCTGGATTTTCGAGCGCAGCCTGAAACCATCTTTCAAACGCCGCGTCGAAGATCCGCTCGGATTCATCCTCGGGCGCCACTTGGAACATCGGATCGACGCGCGCCTCGACCGGGCGCTCACGCAACAGATCGGCGCAGAACGAATGAATGGTTCCGATGCGCGCCTCTTCGAGTTGTTCGAGCGCGGCCGTGAAGCGCTCGCGCTCGCTTCTGGTGCGAGCGGGATCGTGGCGCGCGTTTTCGATTTCTTCGCGGAGCCTGAGCTTCAGCTCTCCGGCGGCCTTTTCCGTGAAGGTGACGGCGACCATCTCGGCGAGCTTTCCGCGCCCGGAGCCGATTACCGAGATAATCCGATTGACCAACGCCGTGGTTTTACCGGTTCCCGCCGCGGCCTCGATTATGAGCGTCGCATCGAGGTCGTGGCGGATGCGGTCGCGTACGCGCTGGTCAGCGGGCAGCTTGGTATTCATGGTCGTGCGCGCAACGCCAGCAGCGGCTCGATGCGTTTCTTCGTTTTGAGCGCGGTGCGACGCTCCTCGTATGGGCCACAGATGCGCCGATAATCGCACCAATCGCAATCACCGCCGTCGGGTGCGGCGGGCAGGAAGGCATCCTTTAACGCACCGTCGATGGTGGCCGTTACGGCTTGCAGCGACGCACGCGCGTTGGCGTCGATCTCGACGATTCGTTCCTCATATCCTCCGGCAGCGGTGCAATAGTAGAGGCGCCCGCTAGCGATCTCTTCGCCGAGGACGCTCTTCGCCGCGAGCGCGTATGCTACCGGCTGAAGGATTCGTCCGCCGCCGATTATGAAGCCGCGCGCCGCGCGCACGCGGCCGGTTTTGTGGTCGGTCGCGCGGAGACGGCCATCGGCGCCACGCTCGATTAAATCGATCGAGCCGCGCAGCGTGATTCCGGCGACGCGCACCGGTTCAAGGGTGCTCGCCGGATCAGCCTGCTCGCGATCGCGAAGACCGAATGCCAGCTCGAAGCGTTCCGGCCGCCAGCCCGCATGCTCAAACGCACCGCGCCGCAGCCATTCGCGCAGATCGGCCTGGATTTCCTCGATTCCATCGTTCCACACGCGTTCGATCGCTGGCGCGAGTTCTTCGCGATGACGCGCGGCGACACCCTCCAGCAATTCGTCCAGCTGCTGCTGCGCATCCGTGAGATTCTGCGCTGTCAGCGGCAGCATGCCGCGGCTTCTGAGCGCGCTCAGAATCTCAAACTGGGTCTCGGCGAAGATCGATCCACGAGTCAGCGGATCGATCACTTCGATTGCTTCAATCTCGTCGCGCGGCTCCAGCCGATGGATCGCGTAGAGGAAGAAGCGGTAGGGACATTCGGCAAAATGCTGCAGAGCAGTCGGCGAGTACGAGCGGGCGGAGATCTGATGGCGTGCGAGTGCGGCAATCGCCCCCGGTTCAGGATCAACCAATCCGTCGGCCCGCGTCCAACTCTTGAGCCATCGCCGCGCACGCGCTCTGAGAGCCCGCGCGAGGTATTCGTTAGCACCGAGCAGATAGTGCGCGGCGCCGGTAGTCTCGTCGGGATTCTGACCGACCAGTCGATCGAGAATCGCGAGATCGAATTCCGCGTCGTCGATCGCCGCTTCGGGATTTTTCGGCGCCGGCCAACCGAGCCGGATCGCCTGCTCGCCCGCCGCGCGCCGCGCGAGCTCATCGAATCCCGGCAGGCGCCCCTCAGCCGCGCGCATCACTTCGAGCGCATAGAAGGAGGGAACGCGTGGCCGGCCCTGATCGAGATCGACGCGCGGATACGAGAACATCGAGCGTTTGCGCGCTACGCCGGCAGCAAGCCGGAGCGCGAAGCGCTCTTCCATCGCGCGATCGACCTGGCGCCGCAGGAACGGGCTGAGATGCTGTCGCGCCGCATCCGGCAGCAGCGGATCCTCGGTATGCTTTCTTGGGAAGACGCGCTCGGCGAGGCCGGGCACGATCACGATATCGAATGACATCCCGCGCGACCGCGCCGGCGGCGCCACGAAGACCATGCCGTAGCGGCGCTCGCGCGCGGGATTTTCCAGGCGCCCGAGCCGCTCCTCGAGGACGATCCGAACTTCATCGAGGCCGACCGGTCCAACCGGCGTGAGCGGAATAAGCTCGTCGAGCGCGGCGAACACACGCTCGCGGTCGCGGACGGCGCGTGTGGTCAGCGCGCGCAGGCGTTCGAGCCACTCGCCCCAGGTGGCGGCGCGCGGCAGGTCATTCAACGCCTCGATGATCGGCATCGCCACTTCGCCGAGATGCTTCAGGTCGCGCAGCCGGCGGTCGATTCCCGCGGCGCGGGCCTCTTCCTCCGGCGCAAGCAGGTCGCGCTGGCGCGCCAGTTCATGCTCGAGCCCCTTGAGGCGCCGATGCCATCGCGCGGCACTGCCGATCACGGCCGCATCCACGATAAGCTTTTCCCATCGCCACGGCGCGCGCACTGCATCAGCCGAATCGTCGCCCTCGGCGTCGTCGCCCTCATCGGCGATCGCGGGCGCATGCTCAAGATCGTCGGCCAGAGGCGCGGGCGAATATTCGGAATCCGGCAGGCGCGATGCGTCCTCAGCTGTTGTGCGTTCGGGTACCTGCGCCAGCGAGAGATACTCGGCGAAGCGGCTCGCCGAGAGATCCTCGCCCGCGCACGTGAGCAGTGCGAGCAGCGCGCGACCGCCGGGCTCCGGGCGGCGCGTGCCCCGCGCGAAGTGAGCGGGAATTTCGGCGCGCGCAAACGCCTCCTGCAAGTACGGCTGGTAGCGTTCGGGATCGTGTAGCAGCACCGCGATCTGATCAAAGCGGACGCCGCGCCGCGCCTCGAGGTGAATTCTCCGCGCGATCTCGACGCACTCGTGCATCTCGCCCGCCGCCGAGACCATCGCCACCGTTTCATCGAGCGGGCACTCCACGGGCGCGCTATCAGCGAACAGATGACGCCTGAGCTGCGAGAGAGAATCACTCGGTTCACCTTCGACGATTGCGGTCGCAGTGACGCCAAGTGCGCGCGCGAACAGCTCCGCCGAGCGTGCGTCACCGGCGGCAACTGTCGCCATGACAGTCGGCGAGTGCGCGGCGAGTGCCGCGATGAGCTCGGCATCGAGCAGGCCTTCCAACGGCACATCGAGCAGCAGCGCAGACATGCCGGCTAAGCGCGGCAAAGGCTTCGCGCTGAGAGCGGCGATGGCGAAACGGATCATGCCGGCGCGATCGACGAGTCGCGCCTCGACCAGCTCGCGCTCGAACTGTGCCAGCAGCGCGGCGAGCGCCTCGCCGCGGGCGCCAAGCTCAAGCAATTGATTCCCATCGATACCGTTAGCGCGAAGTTCGAAAAGGGTGCGCGCGAGCGCGCGAGAAAATCCCGGTCGATCGGTGATCGGCGCGAAGTGACGGAGCGCGCGAGCGCCGGCCAGGCGAAACACCGCCCGAGTCGCTATCGCCTGTGCTCCAAGACCGGCGGCTACTTCGAGGCCCTCGGCAGCCATTCGATCGGCTGCGAGCAGCCGCACCAGCCGATTCAGCGTGAGGCGATGCAATCCGCCGAGCGCGCCGCGTTCGACCGCTATCTCGCGAACGAGGTCACCCCCCGCCTCCGGCACGGCAGCTACAACGATGGCCTCGCTGAAGTGCGGAAGCGCGCCGAGCCACGCGCGAGCCGCCGCGACCCGGCGCTCCGCCCAAGGTGATGTTAAAATTTCGCGCGCTTCGGGCATCCGGACGTCACGGCGCCTGCCGAGAATTGATCGTCCGCCCGCGGACGCCCTTCATTCAATAGGGCTGCCGTCGCAGTTTCCACAATCGAGCCTGGGGACGCGCGCATGGGCGCCGACCGGTGAGCTACTTTTCGAGCCAGACCGGATCGCCGAGGCGGACCAGCCCGCCGCGCTCGATCGACGCGAAAACTCCGACATTCGCCTTATGATGGTAGGCCGCAGTGCGCAGAATCTGGTAGTCACGCCCGAGGTTTTCCTGCGGCTGCGTCGTCATCACGCAGCGGAGCGCGGGCTGCATCTTGACGATCTTGAGGCCGTCGCCGACGAACAGCGTGCCGCCGAGCCATTCGTCTTCGAGGAACGCGTCAGCGCGCGCTCCCGTGCCGACGAGAATCGAGGGGCGGAAGCGCCGAGCGTCGAAGGCGGAGCCCGGGGCCATGCTCGCCATATGACGCAGAGTTCCGGTCGCGATCACGTGCATCACGGCACTGTCGTAGAAGCTCGCCGCTTCGAGCCTGAAGTGATCCGGTAAGGTTTCAGCGGTAAGGCCGGGAATCACCTTCTCGACTGGGACATCGGCGAAGACGGTGCGCGGATCGATTCCAGCGCGCTCGCGACTTACACCCGCCGAGCGCTCAAGCTTCATCTGGCGGCCGAGCGCTTCTGATATCACTTCGGACGCGTCGGCATCTTCGGCGTGGATCGTGCGCCGGCCGAGGAGCTGAATTTTTACCGGCGGCAGGGGTCCCTCGTGCGGCGGCGATTCAAAGGTCGCGCGAAAATCGAACAATCCTGGGAATTTCTTGGCGCTCGCGATTCGACCCGTGGCGAGTTCGCGAAGCGCCCAGGCACGATCGCCGATCGCGCCGCGCTCGGTGAATTCGACCTCGTCGAGCTGCTCACCAAGCATCGACTTCACCGGGTAACGCCCGAGCGCGGCCACCCTACCGATTTGCTGACGCATGGCTCGATTCTAGTCGAGCGTGGTTGCGCCGTCGATCAGCGGTCGCGCGGATGCGTCGCGTTGTAGTCGTGGATCGCCTTCAGGATCGCGCCGCTCGATTTCCGCATCAACTCATCTTTGTTGGCGCGGACGCGGTCTGCCGAATTCTGGATCGGCTGGATGAGGCCCTGGCAGTGCGGCATCACGTAGCGCGCAAGTAGCTCGTAGCTCTTTAGCATCTTGTCCCGCGGCGCCCAATCGTGGGCGAAGCAGAGGATCGTGCCGAAGCCGCCCGCGAGTTTTTGCAGCCGCGCGATGCCCGCCAGCGCGTCCTCGGGCGTGCCGAAAATCGCGCCGCCGTACTCGCTCATCCGCTTCGCCGCCTCGTAGCCGTCGGCGAACGGACTGCGCATCGGCACGCCGAGAATCCCGGTGATGTACTCATTTTGCCAGCGCTTGAGGCCGGCGGCGACTTCGCGCATCGCCTGTTCCTTCGAATCGGACAGATGGAACTGCGTCACGATGCGCCAGTTGGAGCGATCGATGGTCTGCTTGTTCTCCTTGGCCGCGACTTCGCCGAAGTGCCACTGCGTCGGCAGCGCCTGCAATCCTTCCTCGGAGTACGACGCGACTGAGAGTACGCCGACCCCGTACTTGCCCGCGGTCTTCATGCCGGAGGGCGAGATGGTCGAGGCCACTGCGCACGGAATCCGCTCCTGGAGTGGACGAATCTGGAGCGCGGCATCATGCAGCTCGAACCACGATCCCTGGTAGCTGAATGGCTCTTCGCTGTTCAGGAGGCGCAGGACAACGCCGAGACCTTCGTCCATCTTGTCGCGCTGCGTCATCGGATCGATTCCCAGCGTCACCGCGTCCGAAGGGAGCGCGCCAGGTCCGACGCCGAGAATCGCGCGGCCGTGGCTCAAGTGATCGAGCATCACCATCCGCTGCGCGATGTTGAACGGGTGATGATAAGGCACCGAGATGACGCCGGTGCCGAGCCGGATGCGCCCGGTTCGCTCCGCGGCCGCCACCAGGAACATCTCAGGCGACGCGATCGTCTCCCATCCCGCCGAGTGATGCTCGCCGACCCAGAATTCATCGTACTGGTACTGGTCGAGCATCTCGGCGAGCTCGAGGTCGCGCTGCAGCTGGAGAGTGGGATGCTCGCCGATCGGATGATGCGGCGCGAGAAAAACGCCGAACCCAAGCCGTTTGTTCATTGTAATCAACTCCCTGTGCTGATGCTGGAAATCTGCTATCTGAGCGGCGCGACCTGCGCCGAATCGAGATATTCGTCGAGCCGCGCGATACGGCCGTTTTCCACGACGCAAACGATGCACGCCGGCAGCGCGAAATGTCCGCCGGAGGATTTGAGGCGGCCGCGCATCACGTGCTGCTGTACAAATCCCGTCGGAGTCGGCTGGCGGCGGATCTCCGTGTAGGCGCGCTCGTCGATATTGTCGACCACCCACCTGAGCACGCGCAGATTTTCGTCCGGGGACTGGGTCAGGCCGTCGTTGTTGTGCCAGATTTTGCAGTCGGGCGAGTAGATGTCGCGAATCGTCTCGACGTCGCCGCGCTCGATCGCCTCGAACAAGCGGTCGGCGACTTTAAGCGATTCCTCAGATGTGGTCGGCATTTTTCGAACTCCTCAATCTCGATTCGTGCGCTCTTCTACATGTTAGCTGTGCCGGGCGACGCTGCTGCGCTCGGAGTGCTCGCGGGCGACGAAGCGGGCATCGCGGCTGACGATGCGCCGGCTGCCGGCGACGGTGCCGCGGAGGGTGTCGCCGAGGGAGTTGGCGTCGGCACCGTCACTGTAGGCAGCACTCCGCCCGGCGACGCCAATGCTGATGGCGAAGGCCACGGCGTTGGATTCCCCTCGGCAGCCATGAGAGCCGTTCCAGCGCCATAATTGTAAACCAGGTCGCCGCCGAGATGAGCGCCGTAGCCAAGTACGAAGGACGCGAGCACGGCGATCATCAAATAGATCGGACGCGACCCCTCCATGAAACTGAAAGCGCCGATGAAGATCCTCCAAAGCGCGAGGATCCCGAACGTGATCGCCATGTATTCGCCAATTTGCGCGTGGCGATGGAGGATCGACTTCGCGTCCGGACCGAGCGCCTTCCAGATGCGGTCGGCTTCGAGATCACCCGTGAGATACGAGCTCGCCGCGGCGATCGCGCCCAGAATCATCAAACTCAGCGCCATGCTGCGAATCCAGGTGCGCGTCGGCGCGAGGCTCCCAACCAGGTCGACCAGTACGCCAACCATCAGCAGCGAGACGGTGAAGTGATCGACGACCGGATGAATCTGCATCCGCTGAAGAATGTCCAGGGCCTTGTCCATCAACGCTCCTTCAGAAAACCGAATCAGAATTGCGAAGTAGAATCCCGCAATTTATCGCAAAGCGCGAGTCCGCAGGCAAATAAGGGCCTACGCATCAGCGCTACAGGTTGGCGGCGTGCGGCGTGGCCGAGGGAGCGGGCGACTCGGGCGTTCGCGATGCCGCCGGCGACGTCGCGGCAGCACCGGATGGTGCCGACGGTGCTGGTGATGGGATCGGCGCTGGTTGAGGCGATGCCGACGCGGATGCAGCGGGAGAGGGCGTCGCGGACGGAGATGGGGCAGGGGTCGCGACTGCGGGAGACGGTGCGGCCGCTCCAGGCGCCTGCGGCACAATTTGCACGTCGCGGAACTCAACATCCTGCGTCCATGGCCGCAAATCGATCAGATATGGAAGCGCGCCCGCAATCGTGAGCGTCGACGGTTTCGCCGGCCACCATTCTTCGATTGCGAAGCGATCTGTGTCGGCTGCAGCAGCGGATACATTCGCGGGAACGCCCTCGACTATGAGTGTCGCGGCGTTGCGGTTCTCCGCCGTCCTCAAGTCGCTTAGGTACCACGCGAGTTGCGGCGCATCGGGCGGTACCCAGACCCTGGCCGTCGCAAAATCTGCCGTGACGGTCACACGCTCGCATTCGTGCCTCGCCTGCAGCGTTGTCTCCGGAGCGGTCCAATAAAGGAGCAAATGACGCCGCCACGGCGGCTGACTCGCGTCGGCCGCGGGATGGATAAAGTTAACCATGGCGGCCACATAGAGCGTTGCGAGCCCGAGGATCGCGATCGCGATTCGCGCGCCGGGCCACGCTCGGATATTGGCAAGCCAATCGACCCCGTGCGCCGCAACCAGCGCGGGCGGAATCAGAATCGCGAGCAGGTAATCCGTCCGCTGCACAGGCATGGCAAGGAAAAGCGCCGTATTGACGATCGCCCAGATGAGCACGAACGCGGAGAGCTGCGAGCGCGCGGCCACGAGTGTCGCGACGGTTCCAACGATCGAAAGAATAACGATGAGGAATTCGTAGAACCCGAGCGCCGCAATGTAGTACGCAATGCCGGCGCGCAGATTCCATCCATGCGGAGCAACGATGATGCCGAGGTCCTCAATCAGCCCGCCGAGCGCCGGTCGCGAGAGCATCGCGGTCGCCAGATAATACCAGACGAAGACGGTCACTACCGCCGCGACCAACACGACGCTTCGCCGCCGCTCCCACCATACGCGGAAGCGGAGCCAGCGGTTGCCGGTGACGACCGCGGTCCAGATTCCGATTGGAATGAGTGCAACGATCAGCGTCGCCGCCATCACGATTCCGACCGGCGCGGCCGAGAGCCAGAGCGCGACCACCACGCCGAGCAGCGCCGCGCGCGGGATTGATTGCGTGACTCCGACGCCGAGGGCGATCGCAAGCGCTAGCAGCATGAATGCGAACGCTGCGACCGAATCCGCACCGCCGCGCGCCAGATAAGCCGCCGTAGGCGAGAGCGCGAGCATCGCAGCAAGAGCCAGCGCACCCGCGCGCCCCAGGTGACGGCGCATCGCGAGCGCGCTCATCACCAGGATGATGCCGCAGATTGCGACTACTATTCGCGCCGACGCATCGTGCGCGCCTACGCCTGCAAAGATCCATCGCTCGACGATTTCGATCCATGTCGGACGGATGGCTAACGACGCGTCCGGCACCGGCGTCGCGCGCACCACCGAGAGCTCGAGCAGAGCGCGGCGCGCCTCCTCGGAGCTGAGCGGCCGCAAGCCGAGAAGGATGAGCCGCGTCGCGAGCGCGTAGAGCCCGACGACGATCCAGCCCAAATGCTCTATCGTGAGGACGTAGACCGGGCGATCGAGGCGATGGGGCGGCTCGGACGCTGCCAGAGCGGGCATCGGCTCGGTTGTGCGCGACGGCTCGAGCGGCTCACTCTCGCCGAGGCGCCAATCGCCGTGACGCTCTGGTTCGTCGGTGGACATCGCGGGTCAATCGGTATTTGGGCCTTCGCGCAATGTCAACGAGCTGCGCAACTAAAATTTGGCTGGTCTCAGGACAAAAGCTTGAGCAAAATCGAGGCGCGGCTATTCTGTTGGCCGCTGGTAGATCGCGATGCTAAGCTTCGAAATCACTCCGCGCCGATTTATCGCCGGCACGTTTTCGTTCCTCGTCCTTGCGTCGATCATCGCGCTCTTCTTTGCCTACCGCGAGCACGCCCAGCAGGTCGCGTTGCCGAGCGTTCCGGTCGAGCTCAAGCATCTTCCATACTACGCGTTCTGCTCGTTCAACCGCATGCTGGCGGCGTATGTGATCGCGCTGTTTTTCTCGATCGTTTATGGCATGGCCGCGGCGCGGAGCCGCGCCTGGGAGCGCGTGCTGATTCCCGCGATCGATATCGCGCAATCGGTGCCGGTGGTCGGCTTCTTTCCGGCCGCGATCTACTTCTTCGTCGCGCTGGCGCATGGCAGCCGCTTCGGCGTGGAGATGGCGGCCGTTTTCCTGATCTTCACGAGCCAGGCGTGGAACATGGCGCTCGGCGTTTACGAGGCGGTTAAAACCATCCCGGAGGATTCCGATCAGGCGCTCGAGGCATTTGGCGCGACCGGATGGCTGCGCTTCAAACGGCTCCTGTTGCCGGCCAGCATACCGAAGCTGGTTTACAACTCGATCCTGTCGTGGCTCGCGGGATGGTACTTCCTGATCGCGTGCGAAATTATCACGGTCGGTCCCGCCAACTATCGTTTGCCGGGGCTCGGCAGCTTTCTGATGGAGTCGACGGACAAGGGCAACAATTTCGACCTCTTGATGGGCCTGCTGTTGCTGATCGCGATCATCGTCGCGATGGATCTCGTGGTGTGGCAGCCGCTTGGCGTATGGGCGGAGAAGTTCCGCTACGAGTTTGCCGCATCGTCGGGACCGACGCGCGCGATCGGCATGGTCGGGATGACGGCGTCGATCGGGCCGGCGATCGTGCTCGCGATGCGCAGGATCTTTCTCCCGCCGCTCCGCGCGATCGGCTATGTCCTCCAGTCGCGGCCGCGCGTGCAGATGTTGTCCGAGGAGCAGTCACAACGATTCTCGCACACGGCGAAGATTGCCGCGGCCGTGGCCGGGGGGATCTTCGTCGTGTGGGTCGTAGGATCGGGCCTCGCCGCGCTGGTCAGAGCCCTGATGCAGCCGTGGCCGTCGGAGGTGAAGGACATTCCACTGGCCGCGGTCTATTCCACGATTCGGATGCTGATCGGCTACGCGATCTCGCTCGCCTGGACAGTGCCGGTCGCGCTATGGGCCAGCGAGAGTGCGAACTTCAATCGCGTCATAACGCCCATCGCGGAGATCGTGGGCTCGATTCCGGCGACAGCGTTGTTTCCGGTGATTGTGCTGTTCGTGATCCGCGTGACGGGCGGCATGAACCTGGCCTCGATTCTGCTGCTGCTCACCGGCATGCAGTGGTACCTGCTGTTCAACTTGCTAGCCGGTATCAATCAGGTGCCGGCGGATCTGAAGGAAGCCGCGCGCGCATTCGGCCTTTCACGCCTTGCGACATGGCGAAAGCTAATCATTCCTGCAATCCTGCCTTCGCTCATCACCGGCAGTATCACGGCTTGGGGCGGAGGATGGAACGCGCTGATTCTTTCGGAGTATTTCACCTATCAGAACCATACCTACCAGGTAAACGGCCTCGGCGCGCTGCTCGACGAGGCGACCTATCGCACCGGCAACAGTGTGATGATCCTGGTGAGTCTGCTCTCGATGGTGCTGGTGGTGATAGTGTTGAACCGCGTGGTCTGGCGCAGGCTCTATGATATGGCAACCGAGCGCTATCGACTGGACTACTGATTTTAACCTGCGTATGAACGACTCGGACCCTGCTGACCCATGGCCCTGCTCGAGCTCAAGCACATCGCCAAAAGCTTTGCGCACTCGAAAGGCACTCTCCAGGTGCTCGAGGACATCAATTTCAACATCGAGGAGGGCGAATTCGTCGCGCTGGTCGGACCCTCGGGATGCGGCAAGTCCACACTGCTTCGAATCATCAACGGAATCGTGCCGATGACCTCGGGCCAGGTGCTCTACAAGGGACGCCAGGTTGACGGTATCAACCTCGAGTGCGCCCTGGTGTTTCAGTCGTTTGCGCTGCTGCCGTGGCTCACGGTCAAGGCCAATATCGAGCTTGGCCTCGAAGCGCGCGGATTGCCGCTGCCAGAACGCGAAAAGCGCGCCGGCGTCTATATCGACAAGGTGGGACTGGACGGCTTCGAAGAGGCATATCCGCGCGAACTCTCGGGCGGCATGAAGCAGCGCGTCGGCTTTGCGCGAGCTCTCGCGATCGAGCCCAAAGTGCTGATGATGGATGAGCCGTTCTCGGCGCTGGACGCGCTAACGGCGATCACGCTGCGCGAGGAATTACTCGATATCTGGCAGTCGCCCGATATGCCGGTGCACAACCTGATCATCGTCACGCACATAATCGAAGAGGCAGTCGAGCTTGCCGATCGCATCATCGTGATGGCATCGGGACCGGGCCGTGTTGTCGGTGACCTGAAGGTCGATCTGCCGCGCCCGCGCGACCGCCGCAGCGAAGCGTTCAACGCATGGTCGGACAAAGTCTTTTCCCTCATCGAGGAGCGCGGCTGATGCCGGCGGCGATCAATCCACTTCCCGATTGCTCGCTGACCTGGCTGTTCGGTCTGCTCGAGCTGCTCGACGATCGCAGCGGACGCGAGGACGGCTACAAGATCGCGCGCGAGCTCAACTTCAAGTTCGACGACCTGCTGCGTGTGATGAAGGCCGGCGAGGTGCTGGGATTTCTTTCGACGCCCGCGGGCGACGTTGTGCTCGAGCCGCTGGGCAAGGAATTCATCGAGTCCGAAGTCAACAAGCGCAAGCTCGTCGTTCGCGAGCAGTTGAAGAAGCATAGCCTGTTCGCGTATTTCATCCGCCTGCTGCACGGGCAGGAAGATCGCTCGCTCACCAAGGAAGTCACGCTCGAGCATCTGGCGATGCTGCTGCCGAATGAGAAACCTGAGCGCCAGTTCCAGATAATGGTCAACTGGGGGCGTTTCGCCGAGCTTTTCGGCTATAACAAGGACGAAGATCGATTCTATCTCGACCAGGAGTAGGGCGGCGGTGCGCGCGCCCGATGGAGGACCCCACGATGGCTTCAGAAGCGGAAAAGATCGTTGACGATTTTTGCAACGTATGGCCCACGGGCAACCTCGATGAAATCATGACTTTCTTCAGCGAGGACGCCGTATACCACAACATTCCGATGGACCCGGCCAAGGGCAAAGCCGCCATCCGCGCCGTCATCAACACTTTTTTGCCCGCCGCGAACAAGATCGAGTTCAAGATTCTCAAGAGCGCGGCGGCCGGCAACACGGTGTTCAACGAGCGCGTCGATATCTTCGATCTGAAGGACGGCAAGCATATCTCGTTGCCGGTGGCGGGCGTGTTCGAGGTCACCGGCGGCAAGATCAGCGCCTGGCGCGATTACTTCGACCTCGCCATGTACACCAAACAGATGGCCTGACAGAAAGTAGGACTTGGCAGGACCGTCCACCAAACCTGGACGCGATAGCACGCGCGCCCGCCTAAGTTGCGTCCGAATTAGTCGGAATTCACTCGAAGTTTTCCCTACCTGAAACCTTCGTCAAGGCTTAATCGTCTTTTGAAGTGAAAGGTGAAAGCTGATGCGCGGCACTGACCCGCGCCATAGGAAGGTATTGAAGAAATGATTACGAAGAAAGTTGTGGCTATCGCAGCGGCGG
Source organism: Candidatus Binataceae bacterium (assembly GCA_030038355.1). Lineage (GTDB taxonomy): Bacteria > Desulfobacterota > Binatia > Binatales > Binataceae > JASHPB01. Next base: position 16,335 of record JASHPB010000131.1, on the reverse strand, counting down.
CTGCAGTACTCGCGGTGGGCGTCGGCGCCTACGCTATGGCTTCGGCCTTCGGCGGCGGCCCCGGCCATGGGCACGGCCGCGGCGGCGGATTTTTCCTGCTCGCTCGCGCGGCAGGGATCTCCCGCAGCGACATCCGCACAGCGTTTCAGAATGACGCCGCCCAGTTGCAGACCGATCGCACAGCGCTCAAGACCGATCGTGAAAACCTAGTCAACTGCCTGGTGTCAAATAGCTCGTCGAGCGGCTGCAGCTCACAGGTGACAGCCCTGGTGAAAGCAAAGCAGACCGCGGAGACGGACAAGCTCATGCTTTGGGAAGGTCTGTTCGCTAGCGCCCCCAGCAAGGCCAACGCGGCAAAGTTGCTCAGCGGTCTGCAGCAGCTTCAACCTGAGGAGCAGCAGCTTCGGACTCAACGCAAGCAGCTCTTCCAGCAGGTGTTCGGCAGCAACGCCGGGTCGAGCGATGCGCCAAGCGATGCTCCAACCAACTAACAACGGCTGACACGACGCTCCCCCACGTTCGCGTCGCATAGCGGCTAGTCCCTGCCGCCCGTCTCCCGCCCTTCTCCAGGCGGGAGACGGTTTTTTTGGATCTCTACGATCTATTCAGTGCCCGCGCCTCGGGAGCTCGCGCTAGAAAGGCGCCAACGGACTCTTCTTCGCGACGGCGTACGGCACGTGCGACGCTGCCAGTCGCGGCGGCGCTGGCGTGACGAGGGTGAAAGGTAAGGAGCAAGCCGCTGCTCGCATCAAGCGCGGCAGCGCCGCGGAAGTCCATGCACTGCTATCACCTGGCGTTCGGCCTCCCGACACGGCTGCAACGGCATCAGGACCGGGCTTTATGGCGGGCTTGGTTGTTGTTCTTGACGATTCGGTAGGTCATCTCGTCGATTGCGTTCGATGGTCTATCGCTCACGCCAGCTTGATCGCGCCGGGGGAGAACATCTGCTCGACTTCCGAGATGAACGCGTCGGTCGGCGTCACGCGGAAACTGTCGCCGAGCATCATCACCGCCTCGCGCCCGTCGTCGAGCCCGAGATGCAGATAGGTCAGAGACTTGCCGCGGTTGCGCTCGAGCACCGCGCGCAGCGCGTCGAGGCCACCGTTGTCGAGCCGGTTCATCGTCGCGTGAATCCGCACCTCGCGCACCGAATCGAGCAGCGCCGCGCCGAGCGGGGTCATCGCATCGAGGATGATCTGCGCGCGATCCTCATCGACGTCGAGTTTGCCGCGCGCGAGCACCGGGCCATCGCCCATGATGATCGCTTCGTGCTTCTGGTAGGTCTCCGGCCACGCAATCACCTCGACCGTGCCGTCGCGATCCTCGAGCGCGAAAGTGGCGTAGCGCTTGCCTGACTTGTTGTTCTTGAGCTTCACCGCCTGGATCACGCCTGCGAGTTGCACCTGGCTGCCGTCGGGTGCGCCGCTCAGATCGGTGGTGTTGAGACGCGTGATGCGCGCGATCTCGCGCTCGAACTTGTCGAGCGGATGCGCGGTGATATAGAAGCCGAGCGCTTCCTTTTCGAACTTCAGTTTCTCGTGCTGATCCCATTCGGGGATTCGCTCGTTGCGCGGCAGATCGGGAATCTTGACCTTGCCGCCAAAAAGACCCATCTGGTTTTTGGCCGCGTCTTCCTGCGCCTTCTGCGCGAGGCGAAGTGCGTCGTCCGCCTGCGCCATCAAGGCCGCGCGCGCGACGTTCAACGAATCGAACGCGCCGCACTTGATCAGCGCCTCGAGCACGCGCCGGTTCACCAGCGCCGCGCCCACCCGCATGCAGAAATCGATGAGTGTCGTGAAGCGGCCGCCCTGCTCGCGCACCGCGATAATCGCCTCTGCCGTTTTGGCGCCCACGCCTCGAATCGCACCGAGGCCAAAGCGGATCCCGCCGTCGGCCACGGCGAACTTGACGCGGCTCTGATTGACATCGGGTGGGAGAATCGTGATCCGCATCTCGCGGAGCGATGCGATATTCTTGTAGGTTTTCGCCGCGTCGTCCATGTCGAGCGACATCAGCGCCGCCATAAACTCGTACGGATAATGCGCGCGGAGATAAGCCGTTGTGTAGGTCGTGAGCGCGTAGGCGGCGGCGTGCGAGCGGTTGAAGCCGTAGGAAGCAAAGGTCTCGATCTTTTCGAAAATCGTCGACGCGAGCGCTTCGCTAAGCCCGTTCTTCTTCGCACCATCGAGAAAGTGCGCGCGCTCCTTCTCCATCACGGCCTTGTTCTTCTTACCCATCGCCGCGCGGAGCAGATCAGCTTCCTGCAGCGTGTAGCCCGAGAGCGCCTGGGCCGCGCCCATCACCTGCTCCTGGTACACAATCACGCCGTAGGTATCCTTCAGCACCGGCTCCAGGAGCGGATGATCGTACTCGACGGGCTCGCGCCCGTGCTTCCGATCGACGTAGTGCTGCACCATCGTTTTGCCGTCCTGCACCGCGTCGAGCGGGCCGGGACGGAAGAGCGAGCCGGCGGCGATGATATCGTCAAAGCAGGTCGGCTTGAGATCCGAGATGAAGCGACGCATGCCGGAGCCTTCCATCTGGAACACGCCTACCGTATCGCCGCGCGCGAGCAGCTTGTAGGTCTCGGCGTCGTCGAGGCGAAGCCGTGAGAGATCGGGCGGTTCCTTGCCGCCGGCATTGATCAGCGCGAGCGTATCAGTAATCAGCGTCAGGTTCTTGAGCGCGAGGAAGTCGAACTTGATAAGGCCAATCTCTTCCACGCTCTTCATCGCGTACTGCGTGATCGCGACGGATTCCTCCGTGTACTCCTTGTCGACGTAGAGCGGCACCATCTCGTTGAGCGGTACGTCCGAGATTACGACGCCGGCGGCGTGGCGCGAGGCGTGACGCAGCAGGCCCTCCAGCTTGAATGCGTAGTTGAAAAGGTCGGGGTAGCGCTTGCGCTCGTCCTTGAGGCGCGGTTCCATCTCGAGCGCCTGCTCGAGTGGAAAATCGCGGCCCTGCTTGGGCGCGGGATAAAGCTTCACGATGCGGTCGGTCTCGGCGAAGGAAAGGCCGAGCGTGCGGCCGACGTCGCGAATTGCCTGCTTACCTTTGATCGTTCCGAAGGTGATGATCTGCGCGACGCGATCGGCGCCGTACTTCTTGCGCACGTACTCGAGCACTTCGTCGCGCCGCGCGAAGCAGAAGTCAACGTCGATATCGGGCATCGACTTGCGCCCGGGGTTCAGCCATCGCTCGAAGAGCAGCTTGTGCTCGACGGGATCGACCTCGGTGATGCCGAGCGCGTACGAAACCAGGCTGCCGACGACCGAGCCGCGGCCGGGACCGACCGGAATTCCGCGATCCTTAGCATACGTGATGAAGTCCGAGACGATCAGCATGTAGCCGGCGAAGCCCATGTCGCGAATTACCGGCAGCTCGCGATCGAGCCGCGCCTGATATTCGGCTTCATCCAAGTCGGGACGACGCGAGCGGACTTCGTCGAGACGAATGCGAAGGCCTTCGCGCGCGCGCCGCTCCATCTCGTCGTCGAAATTGATTTCCTTATCGGTGCGATAGACGGGGAAATGAAACTTGCCGAACTCGAATTCGAAATCCACGCGCCGCGCGATTTCTACCGAGTTGGCTAGCGCCTCCGAATCGGCGCCGAACGACGCCGCCATCTCTTCAGGCGTCTTGACGTAAAGCTCATCGGTATCGAAACGCCATCGCGTCTCGTCGGCCATAGTCTTGCCGGTCTGGATGCAGAGCAGGACCTCGTGCGCCTTGGCATCGTCGCGATGCAGGTAGTGGCAGTCGTTGGTCGCGACCACGGGCAATCCGACCTGGCGCGCGATATCGCGGAGCGCCTCGTTGAACGGAGCGTGCAGTTTGTTGTCCTGTAGCTCGATGTAGAAACGATCTTTGAAGATCTTCGCGTACCACTCCGCTGCCTCGCGCGCCTTGTCCGAGCGTCCGCCGCGAAGCCATCGATTGATCTCGCCCGAGAGGCATCCGGAGAGGACGAGGAGCCCATCGTTCAACTCCTCGAGCAGCTCTTTATCGATGCGAGGCTTGTAATAGAGGCCTTCCTGGTAGGCGTGCGTCAGCAGCTTGCAAAGATTGCGATAGCCGGCGCGATTCTGGGCGAGCAGGACGATGTGATAGTTGCCACCACCATCGAAATCATCGCTGCGTGGCGCCTGCGAGCGATCGGTGCGCTTGCCGGGCGCGAGGTAGGCCTCGCATCCGATGATCGGCTTGAGGCCCGCGGCTACAGACTTCTGGTAGAACTCGACCACGCCGAACATGTTGCCATGGTCGGTAATCGCGAGCGCTTCCATCCCGGAGGATCTGGCGTGCTCGATGAGCGGGCCGATTTTGTTGGCGCCGTCGAGCAGGCTGTACTGGGTGTGGACGTGTAGATGAACGAAACTCATTCCCGGCTTACCTCCGCGCGGCAAGCCGCACCCCCGGCCCGCCTCCTCCTCACCCTATGAGCGTGTCGAATGTCTGCTAAAACACCACCAGCACGGTGCGTCAAACTTCCCTTCCCCTGGGGAAAGGGAAAAAGGTTAGGTCGGATTCTGTCTTTGCCTTTTGCGAATCAAAAAACTCAAGCCAACTCCAACCCCTTCCCGCGGCGCGAAGGGGAAAAGCGCCCGGTGCAAGGTCGGGAAAATCCAATTCAAATCTGTGAGCGCCGCGCGACCGCATCTTACTTCTTGCCACCCTTGTCAGCCTTCTCGCCGCCCTTCTCTGGTGCGGCCGCCTCCTTGGCGGCGCCTTCGGCTGCAGGCGCGGCCGTGGCTGCGCCTTCTGCGGGTGCAGCGCCTTCGACTGCGGCACCCTCTGCCGCTGCGGCCGCAACAACGGGAGCCTCGGCAACGGTCGGAGGAAGCACGGTGACGATCGGATAATCGGTGTCGAAGATCGGCTTCACATTGCCGCTGAACTTGATCGCCGAAACGTGAATCACGTCGTGAACGTCAACGTCGGTCACGTCAACCTCGACGACCTCAGGAATCTCGAGCGGCAGACATTCGACCTCGACCGCGCGCTCGAGCGGCGCCAGAATTCCGCCATTGCCGATACCCTTGGCCTTGCCGACGAATTTGAGCGGCACTTCGACTCGTAGCGGCTTGTTGAGGTCGACCTCGTAAAGATCAGCGTGCAGGATTTCGCCCGAGACGGGCGCGCGCTGGATGTCCTTGAAGATGATGTGTTTGCCATCGAGCTCGGCGGTCGCGGACTTAAGCCGGATGATACGCGCCTGAGCGCTGCCGGAGAGCTTTGCCCGGAGCTCGACGCGATCAATCGCGACCGCAGTTGGCTTGGTCACGGGTCCGTAGATTATCGCGGGAACGCGACCCTCGCGGCGCAATGCGCGCGCCAGACTCTTCGGACGGTCCGCACGTTTCTCGCAGTTCAGTTCAGCGGTTTGCATCGTTTCCTCGTATCGCCGGCTCGCCTAGTTGAAAAGCGAGCTGACCGACTCCTCATTATGAATGCGCAGAATTGTTTCCGCTAGCAGGCTTCCTACCGTCAGAACCTTGAGCTTGGAAAGCTCGGCCTGGGCCTTGGCTCTGAGCGGGATGCTGTTGGTCGTGATGATCTCCTTGATGTTCGACTTGTTGAGGCGATCGCAGGCCGGGTCGGACAGGATTGGATGAGTCGCGCAAGCGAGCACTTCCGAAGCGCCCGCGTTGGCCACCACTTTGGCGGCCTCGGTGATCGTGCCCGCGGTATCGATCATGTCGTCAACGAGCACGGCGATCGAATCGCGCACGTCACCGACGAGCTGCATTTCAGCGACTTCGCTCGCGCGCCGGCGCCGCTTGTCGATAATCGCGAGATTCGCATTCAGGCGGCGCGCGAAGGCTCGCGCACGCTCGACGCCGCCCGCATCGGGGGAAACGACGGAGACGCGCTGCGCGTCGACGCGCTTCTTCAGATACGACATCAGCACCGGCATCGCATACATGTTATCGACGGGAATATTGAAAAAGCCCTGGATCTGTCCGGCATGCAGATCGACGGTCAGCACGCGATGCGCGCCGGAAGTCGCGATCAGATCGGCCACGAGCTTGGCGCTGATCGGCACGCGCGGCGCGACTTTGCGATCCTGCCGCGAATAGCCGAAGTACGGAATCACTGCGGTGATACGCCCGGCGGAAGCGCGCCGGAGCGCGTCGATCAGGAGCAGCAGCTCCATCAGGTTGTCGTTGGGGGGAGAGCAGGTCGACTGGATGACGAAGCAATCGCCGCCGCGCACGTTCTCGCGCACCTCGACCATCACTTCGCCGTCGGGAAAGCGGCCGACCTCGGCTTCACCCAGCTTGACCTTGAGATGGTCGCAGACTTCGCGCGCAAGAGCGGGGTTGGAATTACCGGTGAAGATCTCCAGCTGATCTTTGACCCGTTCGGACATCTAGTTTCTTGCACGCTCCCGCGTTGCCGGTTCAACTTTAAGCGGCCGACTTCGATGGCTGGGCGGGAAGGATTCGAACCTTCGAATGCCAGGTCCAAAGCCTGGTGCCTTACCAGCTTGGCGACCGCCCAGCGAGAACTTCACTTCGAAGGCAATCCCTGCCCGCGCGTCTAGTGGTTGCACCAAAAATCAGAAAATTCCAGTGCCGGTTGAGGACGAACCCCGCACCGGCACCGGCTCATATCCCTGGAAATCGGCCCGCCGCGGCATCGAACGCGACCGAGGCGAAGCACCTCGCGCCGCCAGTCCCAATCCGCTTATCGATGCGGGATAAGCGATGTTATTGATGCGTTTTTTGGCTGTCAATCTACCGCTTCGGCATTGATTAACACGTGCCGGCGGCGGTTTCGGTTACGATGAAAGTCGTATCAGGCTGCCTAATGCGGGCAGAGCCTGCGGCCCGCTCCGCGTCCGCCGTCGATCCAAACACGGCGAAGACGGCGCTGCCGCTGCCGGTCATCTGCGCGGCTCGCGCGCCAAGGGAACTGAGGAGCGTGCGCAACTCTCGAATCGCTCGTTGATCTCGATCGGCTACCGTCGCCAGGTCGTTGACCAGCATCGATTGAGTAATTTCGCCGCGAGCGGCCAAGGCGATATCGCCGTCTGGCGCGCGTCCGCTCCAATTCTCGGGCCTCAGTCCCTTGAATACCGATGCCGTCGCGATCCCAAACGGCGGTATCGCGAGCACGAGCGGCATCGCACCAAAGCCTTCGAGTGGCTCGATCACTTCGCCGATTCCGCCGACACGAGCAGGCTTGGGATCGAGAAAAAACGGTACGTCGGCGCCGAGCTTGACCGCGATCGCATGCAGGCGGGCGGGCGCGTCGATAAGCGTGAGGCGCGACATCATCCGCAGTACCGCGCCGGCATCGCTCGAGCCGCCACCCAGGCCAGCACCAACCGGAATTCGCTTTTCGAGTTGAATCAGCAGCGACGCGTCGATCTTGAATTCCTCAAGGAACGTCCGCGCCGCGCGGCTCGCAAGATTGTTCGCCTCGTCGCCGAGCCCGGGCGCCAAACAGATGAGCCGCACTGAGCGCTCGCCCGAACTTCGAAGCTCCAACTTGAGTTCATCGGCGAGCGCAATGGGCAGAAAGATCGAGTCGAGCTCGTGATAGCCGTCCGCGCGGCGGCCGACTACGCGCAGGAAAAGATTGACCTTGGCGACTGCCCGTTCGGCGACGAGCTTAACCATCGCGGTCCGACGAACGAATGCCTCCGTTGCGTCGCGCGATGCTCTCGCCCCCGCGCCTCAGCGCCTTTCGCGCATCGCTCTGGATAAGCGAGATGAACCCCCAGAACGAAAGCAGCAAGCCCACGATCACCATCCCGCGCCCCATGAGGTACGTCGCGTGATAAAAGTCCATGCGCGCCGTCGCGAACGAGACCTGGCGCTCCTCGGCCGTGAACGGCGCGAGCACGGCGCCCGAGGTCGAATCGAGTTCGTCGAAGCTGCGAATATCCGCGGGAGGTTGTTGAGCAGTCGCGGCCACCACGATCTGGCTGTAGCTCTGCGTGCGCGAGAGTCCGATCGCCCAATTCGCGGCGCCGAGTGTAATCAGCGCGATTCCCGCCATCGCCCGCCAGTCCGTGTAAATGTCGGGCAGCTTCATCAGTCATCAAGAATAGAGCGGGTCGGGCAGGTATGACAATGCGGTCGGATGCTTCCGTTGCGCCGTAAACATGGCTCCCTATATGATCATTTGACGATCCATGGCTGTTTCACCCCAAGCAAGCCAAGCTGAGACACGCTCTGACATTGATAAGCTGCTGGAGCGATTCGGCCGCCGCGAAATGGGCGCGCTCGCCCGGCTCATCACGATGCTCGAGAATCGCGCGCCCGCGTCGAGCGTCATCCTCGAACGCATCTACCCTGAAACCGGCCGCGCGCACGTGATCGGTATCACCGGGCCGCCAGGCGCAGGCAAATCGACGCTCGTCAACCGGCTGATCACTAAGTACCGCGCGCTCGGCAAGTCGGTAGCGATTCTCGCGATCGATCCGTCGAGCCCCTTCTCGGGCGGCGCCGTACTGGGCGATCGCGTCCGCATGACCGATCACTATAAGGACACTGGCGTCTACATCCGGAGCATCTCGACCCGCGGCAGCCACGGCGGCTTGAGCCGTGCGACACGCGAGATCGTCAAGCTGCTCGATGCCTACGGGCACGAGATCATCATTATCGAGACGGTCGGTGTCGGTCAGACCGAGCTTTCGATCATGGACCTGGCGGACACTACGGTTGTCGTGACGGTGCCGGAAGGCGGAGACTCGGTACAGGTGATGAAGGCCGGGCTGAACGAAATTGCTGATGTCTTCGTGGTCAACAAGGCCGATCGCGAGGGTTCGGATCGGATGAAGGCGGAGCTCGAGCACAACGTGCATCTCCGGCCGCCCAGTGGATGGCGTCCGCCAGTGGTGATGACGCAGGCGGTGACAGACCAGGGAACTGACGCAGTGGTCGCCGCAATAGCGAAACATCGCGAATGGCTCCGCGAGCGGCGCGACGGCGCGCACGAGGCCGACCGCCGCACGCACGAATTTATCGAAGTGTTGACCTCCGAGCTCGAGGAGCGTGCCGAACGGGCGGTCAAAGCAGGTACTGCGCCCGAGATTCTCGCGCGTGTGAGAGCGGGCGAGCTGAATCCTTACCGCGCCGCGCGCAGCCTAATCGAAGACCGCGACTCGATCCGCGATTTGCTACAAAACGGCGGACCGAAGTAAAAGAAACTTTCCGGATCGTTATCGTGTCGCATCGAAAACCAAAACCTTCTGGCCGCCTTTTCGCGATCGGCGACGTCCACGGATGCCCCGACGAAGTCGGCGCAATCCTCAAAGCTATCGCTCCGGTCAGGGGCGACACCGTGATTTTCGTTGGCGATTACGTCGATCGCGGGCCCTCGGCGCGTGACGTGATCGAGCTCGCGCTCGACGCCGAAAAGGGCGGCGCCGAGTTCGTGTTCCTCAAGGGCAATCACGAGGACATGATGATGTCGTTCCTCGGCCTGCGCGGCAGCTACGGCGAATCCTTTCTTTTCAACGGCGGAGTCGCGACACTCGAGAGTTACGGCGTCGGCGAGGCCAACCTTGAGAATGCGGCCGAGCTGATGCCCGCGAGGCACTTGGATTTTCTGAATCGCCTGGCCGTCAGCTTTCACAGTCCGCCCTACTTGTTCGTGCACGCGGGGATCATGCCGCTCCGGCAGCTCGAGGAGCAGCAGGTCGAGGACATGCTGTGGATTCGGCAGGAGTTCATCTTCAATCCGCACAAGGTCGATGCGACCGTGGTGTTCGGGCACACTCCGATGCGCGGCGTGATGATCGATTTACCGTACAAGCTGGGAATCGACACCGGTCTCGTTTACGGGGGCAAGCTGACTTGCCTCGAGTTGAACGAAGGCGCGCTCTACCAGGTCGATCGCAACAGCCGGCACGTCAAATCGAAGAAGATCGCGCTGCGCTAGACCCCTACCGCGCCTCTTCGGCTCAAGCTATTCTGATTTGTTCCCGATGGCGGCGTAGCTCAGTTGGTTAGAGCGGAGGTCTCATAATCCTCAGGTCGTAGGTTCGATTCCTACCGCCGCCACCCTTCGCTCACACACACCGTCTTCGTGTACTTTTACCGGCACCCGAGATCGAAGCGGACTTGAGCGAGACGATAAGGTTCTCCCAACTTACGCCAGCCAACGTTGTCTACCGGCAATACGCTCAAATTCTGTGTGGCTGATTCCAGGACCTGGCGCGAGAAGTCAGAAGGCCTGAAACGCTCGTACAACCTTCCGACCTTCTCTTCCTCGAATGCAGTTCCAAGGCTCGGCCTGATTTTCGATAACTCGAAATAGAGTTCGGGCATCGCCAGGATAAACAAGCCGAGTAGCGCCCGAAGTTGGCCGATCATCACGAAGCTGTTCCATAGACAACCTCTCCTCATCAGCTCTTCGGCGATTTGCCGCGAGGGCTTTTCCCAGAAACGACGAACCGGAACGGTCACGCGCGTCGAGCCGGTCGCTTGTGCCGGTTCGATCCATCCGTAGCCAGCTTCCGGCGAATAGGCACCATCCCGAGAAGCACGCACATCTCGAGCTGATCTCAACTGCGGCAAAAGCGAGGTCGACGTATTTCAACAGCGCCGCTTCATCGCCAACGTAATGGACGGCAGGCATGAAGATAACCCTTGCCCGCGCAGCCGATTCAGCCAGCCGAAGAAGCGAGTAGAGGATGGCCGGGGCGGTGCCTCGATTTAGGCTGAACTATGAGGTTTTGTCGGGGTACGTCGGTGAGAAGCGGCGAATATAAGAATTCATGATCCTTGTTGAGGACGAAAGAAACTCGTTCAGATTGAACGCATTGCAAGACGCGCCTGCGCGTTCGGCCAAGGAGCGATTGTTCTCCGATCAGAGAGCAGAATTGTTTCGGCACGTGAACGCCATCAGATCGGCGCCTCGATTCGGCCAGTCTTTTGCCCTCACCACCAGCCAGGATGATCGCGGCCCGCTTCGTTCCCACCGAAGACTTCAGCTTCTGATCCATGAATCGCCCAAGCGGTCGTTACGATCCTCGGGTGCGCGTTCATTGGTTGTCGTCATCGCGATACCCTTGCGACGCAGGACTCGATGTGTGGTCGAACTTGTCGAGCGACGCCTGCCACCTTGCGCACCGTTCTAAGACTGGGCTCGAAAGTGCCCAGCCGAATGTCGAACGCGGTCTACAGCAGGGCCTGTGCCACGCGGATCGACAGTGGATGAGTGAGAATTCGGATCGAAACTAGTTACGATCTGGCGCAGATGAGGTGGGGAGTTGTCTCCCTCAAGTGGGGCGTTGGTTCCCCGCCCCACCCTGTCACATTGAAGGCCCGCACCTAAGGCGCCACCCCCAAAAATCGAGGTGGCGCCATGCCTTGAGTGAGTTTCTGCCCTTGCTAGCCGGCTGAGCGACGTCGCCTAGTCTTCATGGACGTCCAAGACTTCATTGGCATGGATTCTGTTCGTGCGGACTTACCTGGAAGGCACCGAACTTCGGTAGCGTACTAAGAGGCCACGATATTCCTTCGTCTAGGATCGCGCGGTGATGTCCGCAACTCGAAGCACTCTGCTACGGCGGAATGGAATTCCGCGAGGAGCTGAGATCTTTCAGCAACCTCTTCGAGAGGCAACCTCAAGTACGTGCGTGAGAGATAGCTGGCACGCCTGGCGATAGCGCTCAGCTCGCGCAGCGAATCGGATTCCAACCGCGTGCCGGGCTCGTTTCCCGCGATCGCTCTAGCTCGCGGAGCGACTGGGGGCAGGTTGTTCGCGGTCTTTTCGTCTCGATTCGTTTGCAGCGGGCCTTCACCCGTGTGCGGCCAATCTCGCTGCGTTGCTCGGAAGACAGCTTGGCCCAGCAAGCTTTCGCCGCCACTCTGGCACTCTCGATGCGCTCCTCTGGGGATAACCTGGCGGCTCGCCGCTGACCGCCGATTTGTCCTGCCTGCTTAGGGTCCAAGGCAAGCTAAAGTTGACATATCTACATGCCTAGGTCTAAATTAAAACAACGTGCGCGGCTCGAAAGGTCGGTAGGATTCCTGATTCCTCGCCCTGAAAGTTTCGTTAGAGCCACACCGATTGTTACAAATTGTCTTAGTTGTCGACGACGAAACCGATGTGGCGCATACGTGCGCACGGGTCTTGAAAAAGGCCGGCTTCGAATGCCTGCTCGCTTATGACAGCCCGGAGGCGCTGGCGCTATTGGATTCAGGACGGCCCTCGCTACTCTTATGCGACATTAATCTTCCGACTCACGACGGCTTTGCTGTCGCACGCCATGCCCACGAGAAGGCGCCAAGTACCCCCATCATTTTGATGACCGGGAATGACGGTATCGACTTAGCGAAAGCTGCCAAAGTGGGAGCGGCTCATTACCTTCGAAAGCCGTTTTCCAACTCGGAATTGATTAGTGCCGTGAGGTCACTACTCGCACCAGGTCGATAACCGGCCCGCGCGCCATATCTCCGAAGAGTCAATGGCTTTTGTGCCAGGTCAGGAACGACCTTGACCAGTAGATCGTGAAAGTAGTCCCTCTTTGCCGACCTCGGCCTGAACCTCAATCCTGCCGTTGTGTTCCTCGGATCAGGGAATCAGAATTTCGTGGCAACGCTTCACTTGATGGTGGGACTTCCGGGTAGCGGTAAGACGACTTTGGCTCGGGAACTCGAGACGAGGTATTCCGCGCTCCGTCTAACTACCGATGAATGGCACATTCGGTTGTTCGGAGCCGACGTGCACGATGATACCGATGAATCCGACTTCGCAAAGCATAACGCTCGGCACGAGGCTGTGGAGGCGATCCTGTGGGACGCAGCGGCGAGAGTCCTGACACTTGGCGCCGATGTTATCCTGGATTTTGGCTTCTGGGTTAGAAGTCAACGCGATATGCTTCGCGCAAAAGCTCGTGACCTCGGCGCCGATTTTAAGATCCATTTTACCGATGTCTCCGAGGAGTTGCTGTTGGAGCGTATCAAGGCCAGGAATGCTCAGCTTCCTCCGGGTACTTTTCATATCCCCGAGGTTAAGCTTCGAGAGTGGATGCGCTTGTTCGAACCGCCATCACCAGACGAGCTTGAATAGCCCAAGCTTCTCGCTCAGTATCCCATAGGCCGCGAACGCTGGCTCAAAATGTCGGCCTCATTCGCACTTGTGCAGAGGTTCCCCAAAAGATGGAGTCGGGTTTGCGGCGAAGCCATCGATACTCACTCGTTCTGATCCAATCAACGCTTAGCCGCCCCATCGAGGAAGCAAGCGCTCGCGCTTCAATCAGCTGCAAATACGCTTGCGGACCTTTGCGCGACCCTTTGAGTCAGTCCTGCGACGCTTGGCGTGGGAAGATCCAGCGGTTGTCTCGCCGATGAACCAGGCCGCGATAGTGAATCGCTGGCCGAAGGTGACTGGAGGTACTAGTGACGACCAGTGAGTTTTCGTTGTCCATCGTGGTCTCGATGATAGCGGGGTACTCTGCCGCCCGCTTATCAGCCTACATCCTGTTAAAGGTGAAGCTGCAGACTCGCTGGGCTGTCCAACTGCCGCTACCATGCGAGCGAAATGCGCGGTCCCCGGATGGAAATAACGCATGCCACGCGCGGCGCTTTTGAGATGGTAGGCGGAGTGTCCCGGCTGGCCGTGTGCCTTGAGATTCGCGTCGTCGTTGGGCTGGATACTGCCGTCCAGTGCCATCCATCCCGTGCTCCCGGCTGTTCCATATTCGCCATGCAGCGTCGCGTCGGTCTTATCGGCATTCCTAGGTAAAGGGCGGCGCGCCGGCCGGCGATTTTGGACAGATCAGGGTCACATCCCGCTGCCGTCGTAGCCACCAGCATCCGCCACGCCATTCACGATGCCGAAAACCACCGCAAACCGAGAGCCATCAACGGAGTTCTATGCACGAGAGGCGCGCTACCTTTTAGGATGCGTCGTTCCAGCCGAACACGAGCCACTTCGAGCGAATCCAGAGATAGAGCGCGAGCGCGACCAAGATCGGTCCTTCCAACGCCTCGCTGCGCACGCGCGCTAGCTCGGCCGGCGTCGAAAGATTCGTGATCACAAACAGCAGATGATTCAGCACGATATCAGCCGTCAGCGCGAACGCCATCAGCAGCGCCCAGCGTCGCTGCAGGTACATACCCATTGCTACAACCAAGAAGATCCCAGCCTCCGCGAGTAGAGCTAGCCGAGCTTCGTCGGCGTAAAGTTTGAGCCCGTTGAACAGCATCAGCGCCCGGCCGACAGTCAATTGCGACTCGTCAAGAAACGCGCGGTGGAGAACATGGCACGCCCACCCCGCGAGGCCGATGGCAAACAGCTTCGTGTCGAACGGCCATCGCTTCGTCTCAGGCGGGCTCATTGAAGTCGAGCCAGCTAACCATTCAGCTGAGGCCGCATCAAGCAACGCCCGCGATTGCGAGGCGCGCACAATCGCGGCAGACTCTCGCCAGCGCGCTGCCCGCGCGAATCGGCATGAACGGAATCCATGACATTGGCGGGATGGACGGCTTCGGTCCGGTCATCCGCGAAGAAAACGAACCGGTCTTTCACGCCGATTGGGAGCGGCGGATCTATCCGCTCTCGTTACTTACCCTCCGCCAACTCGGGGTAAGTGCAGACGAGTTTCGCCATTCAATCGAACGAATGCCGCCGGCGCGATATCTCACCTCTTCGTACTACGAGCGATGGATTGCCGCAGTCGAGACCCTTCTGCTCGAGCATGGCGTCGTCACGCGCGAGGAGTTCCGCGCCGCGCTCGGCGACGAAGGAGCGGGCGCCATCGCGAAGCCCGCCGAAGGACCGCCCGCGACATCCGGCGCGCGCAGCAAAGCGCCTCGCGCCCGATTCAAGCGTGGAGATCGGGTCCGTGCGCGAAATTTGAATCCGCCAGGGCACACGCGGCTCCCGCGCTATGCTCGCGGCAAGGCGGGAGTGGTTGTGAGGGACTGGGGCGTGTTCGTTTTTCCCGACACCAACGCGCATCAGGCGGGCGCGCGTCCGCAGCACTGCTATGCGGTCGAATTCGATGCGCGCGAGCTATGGGGCAAACCGACCAGCGCGAAAGAACGGGTTAGTGTCGACCTTTGGGAAGATTACCTGGAATCAGCGGCCACCACCGGGCCCAAGAAAGGGGGCAAACGATGAGCAGAAATCACGACGCGGTTGAAAGCGGGCCGGCGGCGCGGGTAAGGGCACTCGAGGAGTTGCTCGCGCGGAAGGGCCTCGTCGATTCCGACAGCATCGACAAGCTCGCTGACACCTACGAGCGGAAGGTCGGGCCGCGCAACGGCGCGCGGATGGTCGCGCGCGCATGGACCGACGCGGCATACAAAAAGCGCCTGCTCGCCGACGCGACGGCGGCTGCCACCGAGATGGGATTCTCAGGGCCTGAGGGCGGGCACCTGGTCGCGGTCGAGAACACCGATCGCGTGCACAATCTGATCGTCTGCACGCTGTGCTCCTGCTATCCGTGGACGGTGCTCGGGCTGCCGCCGGTCTGGTACAAGAGCTTCGCCTATCGCTCGCACGCCGTCAGCGATCCGCGCGGCGTGATGCGCGATTTCGGCCTCACCCTGCCCGACAACGTCGAGGTGCGAGTCTGGGACTCGAGCGCGGAGATTCGCTACCTCGTGCTGCCGAAACGTCCGCGGGGTACCGACGGCTTGAGCGAGGGCGAACTGGCTGACCTCGTCACGCGCGATGCGATGGTCGGCGTAGCCGAAGTTGCGTCGCCCCTTAGGACTGGATCGCGAAGGTCGCAGGCATGAGCAGGCTCGACGAGCTGATCGCCTCGGCGCGGCTCGATCCCGAGCGCGTCTTCAGCGCGCCGTGGGAGGCGCGCGCGTTCGCAATCGCGGTGCAGCTTTCGGAAGCGGGAGTCTTCACGTGGGACGAATTCCGCGCCCACCTGATTGAGGAAATAGGCGAATCGGACCGCGTACGGATGGCCTCAGGCGGCACCGCGGAGCCGGGTGAACATTACTACGAGCACTTCCTGCACGCGCTCGAGCATCTGCTGGAAGAGAAGGGCATCGTCAGTTAGGGTCACCCCACCCAAACTCCTCCGCTCCGTCATATATGGACCCCGCCCGCGTGCAAGAGCGAAACATCGGATCGAGGGGAAGCGGTTGCACTCATGTATCCGGCGTCATTGAACGGGAGTCGGAGCGCCCAGGGCCCTGATGGAATCCGCGCGCCGGTGTCTCTGCTCATTCCGACGTGCTCGTGAAAATGGGCCTTGACAGAAAACAGAGTTGGCCGGCGCCCGTCCGACCGGTTCGCCATCAGTCGATGTTCACTCTTCGCAACCGTTGGTGAGATTGTTCCTGCGCGCTGCTTTTGCCAGCTCAGGCAGATTTAACTGTCAAGCAGTTTTTCGCCCCGCGC
>JASHPB010000130.1 GCA_030038355.1 Candidatus Binataceae bacterium | reverse complement strand
ATACTCCGTGCAACGGCTCGGTGCGTTCGTCGCGCGCTGCCGCCATCGGGGGATAGCTGTTACACCGCAGCGTCTAGCGGTCATCGAGGCCTTGCTCGCCTCCGAAAACCATCCCAGCACTGACGAGATTTGCGCTGCGGTGCGCCGTAAGCATCCCCATGTTTCATTGGCGACTGTCCATCGGATTCTGAACGAATTTTGCGAAGTTGGAGAGGCGCGCAAGGTCACGCTGCTGCACGATGTCGCACGCTATGACGGCAACGTCGAGCCTCATCACCACGTCGTTTGCGTGCGATGCAAACGGGTGCACGACATCGAGATGCCCGAGGTAGACAAGCTCCTCGAAGGTACACCCAGCTTGGGGCAGTTCGCGCTGCTCCGCTGTTCGCTGGAAATCGAGGCTCTTTGCAAAAAGTGCCAAATTGCCGAAAAGCGCGAACAAGCACATCGTCCGCAGTGATCTAAGCGCCGGCCTCCGTTCGAGGGAGAGATAAGTCGAAGTAAAAGTCCCCGCTGGCAGAAAGAAATTGGTTCGCAAGCCGTAAACAGTTTTCTCAGTAAATCGAAGGAGAGGAACACATGTCTACTGAAGCCAAGTGCCCGATGACTGGCGAGCACCACGTGCAAACGAATCGTGACTGGTGGCCGAACCAGGTGAGCCTCGATGTGCTCCGCCGGAACTCGGCCAAGTCCGATCCGATGGGCAAGGAGTTCGACTATGCCAAGGAATTCAAGAGCCTCGACCTGAATGCCGTGATCAAGGATTTGACCGCCTTGATGACCGACTCCCAGGATTGGTGGCCTGCCGACTTCGGCCACTATGGCCCGCTCTTCATTCGGATGGCGTGGCACGGCGCAGGCACCTACAGAATCGCCGATGGACGCGGCGGCGCGGGATGCGGACAGCAGCGCTTCGCTCCCCTCAATAGCTGGCCGGACAACGCGAACCTCGACAAGGCGCGCCGGCTGCTGTGGCCGATCAAGCAGAAATACGGGAAGAAGATTTCTTGGGCCGACCTGATGATTCTGGCGGGCAACGTCGCGCTCGACTCGATGGGTTTCAAGACCTTTGGCTTCGGCGGTGGTCGAGAAGATGTTTGGGAGGCCGACGATCTCTATTGGGGGCCGGAGCACGTGTGGCTGGCCGACGAGCGCTACAGCGGCGATCGCGATCTTCAGAATCCTCTCGGCGCCGTGCAGATGGGCCTCATCTATGTGAATCCGGAAGGGCCAAACGGCAAGCCGGATCCTGTCGCTGCGGCGAGGGATATTCGCGAGACGTTCCGCCGCATGGCAATGAACGACGAGGAAACGGTCGCGTTGATCGCGGGCGGCCATACCTTCGGCAAGACGCATGGCGCAGGCGATGCAACCCTTGTCGGTCCGGATCCAGAAGCGGCCCCGGTCGAGCAGCAGGGCATCGGCTGGAAGAGCAAATACGCGAGCGGCTTGGGTGATGACGCGATCACCAGCGGTATCGAAGTCACCTGGACGACAACGCCGACCAAGTGGAGCAACGACTTCTTCAAGCACCTCTTCACCTACGAGTGGGAGCTGACCAAGAGCCCGGCAGGAGCCAATCAGTGGAAGCCGAAGAATAACGCCGGAGCCGGCTCGGTGCCCGATCCGCATGACAAGTCAAAGCATCGCTCGCCCTCGATGCTGACGACTGACCTCTCGCTCCGCATGGATCCGGCGTACGAAAAGATCTCGCGTCGCTTCTATGAGCATCCCGATCAGTTCGCCGACGCATTCGCGCGGGCGTGGTTCAAGCTGACACATCGCGACATGGGCCCGATCGCGCGCTACCTCGGCCCACTGGTTCCGAAGGAGCACCTGATTTGGCAGGACCCTATACCCGCGGTGAATCATCCGCTGATCGGCGAGCAGGATATCGCCGCGCTGAAAACGAAGATTCTCGGCGCGGGCCTGTCCGTGTCCGAGCTCGTCTCGACGGCGTGGGCGTCGGCATCGACGTTCCGCGGCACCGACAAACGCGGCGGAGCAAACGGTGCGCGGATCCGCCTCGCGCCACAGAAGGATTGGGAAGTCAACCAGCCGGCGGAGCTCGCCAAGGTGCTGCAGAAGCTTGAGGCGATTCACAAGGAATGCAACGCCTCGCTTTCCGGCGGGAAGAAGGTCTCGCTTGCGGATGTGATCGTTCTCGGCGGCTGCGCTGCGATCGAGAAGGCCGCGAAGGACGCCGGCTTCGACGTGAAGGTTCCCTTCAGGCCGGGGCGCACGGACGCATCGCAAGAGCAGACCGACGTGGAATCGTTCGCAGTGCTCGAACCGAAAGCGGACGCATTCCGCAACTATATCGACGGCCAGCAGCGCCAGTCTCCTGAGGAACTGCTGATTGATAAGGCGTATCTGCTGACGCTGACGGCGCCTGAGATGACGGTGCTCATCGGCGGCCTGCGCGTGCTAGGTGCGAACGCCGGAAAATCCAAGCACGGCGTCTTCACCAATCAGCCCGGCAAGCTGAGCAACGACTTCTTCGTCAATCTGCTCGACATGAGGACGGGATGGCAGCAGGCCCCCGCCACCGAAGGCGTGTACGAGGGTCGCGACCGAAAGACCAACGAGCTCAAGTGGACGGGAAGCCGCGTTGACTTGGTGTTCGGATCGAACTCGCAGTTGCGCGCGCTCGCCGAAGTCTATGCGTGCGCGGATGCGAGGGAGAAGTTCGTGAAGGACTTCGCGGCCGCATGGGCCAAGGTGATGGACCTCGACCGCTTCGAGCTTCGCCAGTAACGATTGGGTAAGAAGGCGCGCAGCTTGAGATTCAGGCTGCGCGCCTTTGCCTTTTTTGCGTTGCGGCAGGCTCTGTGGCAGGAGTCGGCCGCTCTACACTCCAATAATACATACGCCCATTGATTCCCTGTCTTTTCCGAGACGCGACCGCACTCGACGGATGATGCTCATCGAGTTCTTGCCTGCAAGAAAGTCACGGCTCGTCCGATCTTACTTACAGACGACTGAAGTGGCGCCCGGGCGGCCGCTGACCGCCCGTGCGTGAACGCCTTTGCGCGCGCGTGCGGAAGATGGCGCGCGCGGTCCGTCCCGGGCGCGACTTGAGGAGTCATTGTCGATCGATATCTGGAGGACCCACGATGAATCGATCCCAGTCATGGCTTGGCAACTCACTTCGCCGCGCGATCCGCTTTGTGGCTGGCCCGGTACCGCTCTCGATCGCGCTCCACACGGCGGCGCTGCTCTTCCTGATCATCACGGTCTACGAGCAGCGCGGGCCTGAGCTGATCGTCCTCAACCTCGAAGCGGGTGGCGGTGGAGGCAACGGCAACGAGATGCAGGATCTCGATAGACCTGCGGTGCCGATGCCCGAGGAAGCGTCGCGTTACAACGACGGACCGAATGCGATTGATACTCAGGCGGTGGATGGTTCGGTTGGGGAATGTATCCCCGCGCTGGGCGGCGGCGAAATTGTCATCGGGCGCGGCGGCGGACTTGGATTGGGCTACGGACCCGGAATCGGCAATAGCTTCGGCCGCTACCTCGGGAATCTCCGCCGTAGCGGGCTCGACCTGGCTCTTGTGATCGACGGCACCGCGTCGATGAGGCTTATCGTCGACGATGTGCGCGTGAAGATGCAGGAGCTGGTGCAATCGATCCATCGCCTGGTGCCGGTCGCGCGCGTCGGCGTCGTGGTGTTCGGCGGCAAGGGCGAGCCACTGGAGATTCAGCCGCTCACCCTGAGCGCCGAAAAAATCAGCAGCTTCCTCGATCACGTCACCGCGAAGGACGGAGGCGAATGGGAGGAGAACACTTACGGTGCGATCGACGCGGCAGTGAATCGCCTCGATTGGAAACCCTACG
>JASHPB010000129.1 GCA_030038355.1 Candidatus Binataceae bacterium | reverse complement strand
TCCTCTTCGAGCGTCGCCCGGTTGGACATTACCGTGTTGACGCCCGCTCCGAGCATGTCGCTCAAGTAGCGGAGCCGCGTTGGATTGATGTCCAGAATCGTCACCTGTGCGCCGACTCCAGCCGCGACGCGAGCCGCGTTTGCGCCGGCGATTCCGCCGCCGAGCACGGCGACCCGTCCGGGCCGCACACCTGACGCGCCGCTTAAGAGCACGCCCCGTCCGCCGCTCCGCGATTGCAGACACCATGCGCCGGCCTGGATCGCGAGCCGCCCCGCAACTTCGCTCATCGGCGCCAGCAGCGGCAGACTCTGATCTTCGAGCTGGATCGTTTCGTAGCCGAGCGCGCTTACTCTGCGCTTGAGCAGTTCCCGGGTGAGACGCGGATCGGCGGCGAGGTGAAGGTAGGTGAACAGGATGAGTCCCGGCCGCATCAGCGGGTATTCGGGCGGCTGCGGCTCTTTGACCTTCAGCACCATGTCGGCGCGACGCCATACTTCGGCGGCGTGGTGCACGATCCGCGCCCCGGCCTCGCGATAATCGGTGTCGGCGAAACCGCTCCCCGCGCCAGCGTCGGTTTCCACGATCACGCGATGACGATGTGTGGTGAAGGCTGCCGCACCGGCCGGCGTCAGCGAGACGCGCCGCTCGTCAACTTTGATTTCGCGTGGAACTCCGACGATCATCCGCTTCCTCCCTCGCGGCGCGCGTACTCGAGCGCGCGTATCCGCTCTAAGCTGATCCAAATCACCGGCCCTGCTGCTAACGTCATCTGGCGGCGACAGTCAAGTGTCGCACGCGATCGTGTTGGCTCTAAATGCCGATTCGGAACTTGACAAGACATCGGTCACCGCGCTTCATGAAAGTGCGAGCACGTGAATATCCTGCCGCGGAGGAGCGCGAATCAGCAGGGGGAACGCGCGATGTGGAGGACGCATGGAGATCCCACAGGGGCTCAAGTATTCGAAAGAGCATGAATGGGTCGCGACTGAAGAGTCAGTCGCGACCGTGGGCATTACCGATCACGCGCAGGATCAACTCGGCGAAATCGTTTACATCGAGCTTCCAGCGGTCGGCGACAAGGTCAGCAAGGACGATCCGTTCGGCGTGGTGGAGTCGGTCAAAGCCGTCTCCGATATCTACGCCCCCGTCAGCGGCACGGTGGTCGAAGTGAACGAAGACTTGCCCGAGAGTCCCGAGGTCGTGAATGAGGATCCTTACGGCGACGGTTGGCTCATCAAAGTTAAGATGAATGACCCGACGGACCTTGATGACCTGATGGATCACGAGGAATATTCCGAGCTGATCGCGCGCGAGAAGGAGTGATCAGTTACTCGAGGCGTTGATTTCCTCGGCGGCGGGATTGGCCTGCGTCACCGCGATCCGGAGAGATGCGGCTCGGCGCGGCGGATCGAGAAAAACCAGCATGAAGGGCGTCGTTTGCGCGGGTTCGAGCGAGAAATTCTTCGGCGGATTGAGTCCCAGCGAAAATTCGAGCTCGCGCGGCGTCATCTCCTCAAACATACGCGGCGAAAGAACGTTGCCACAGTAAGTCTGCACGCGCCCCACCGATTGCTGATCCTGGTTGAGCAGCAGCACCTCGATTTGGATCGCATGAAGCGGCTGGTTACCGGCGTTGCGTGCGTTGCCGGTCACCACCAGCGCGGACTGTCCGCCTTTGAGCGCGCGATTTTCGACGCGCACGTCCTCGAGAGCAACCAGCGTCGCCGGGATGATCGGGCGCGCGAAATGCGATCCGATCACCGGCATCTGGTCCATGACCTTGATGCTGGCGGCCGGCTCGCCGTTGATAAACAGGCTCACGACGAAGAATCCGATCGCCACGACGAAGAACACGCCGATAAAATAAGCCGACGAATGGATGCTCGAAGGATCCTCGATGAACGAAACGTCGTCAGGCACCCGTTGACGCTCGCGCACCGTTTCGTGCGAGCTCGCGAGGTCGGCGCCTGCCACGAGCGTAGAGCGGCTGCGCATGGCCCGCGTGTCTTGTGGTGCTGGCGGAATGTCCTCGTCCACATCCATCGCCGGCTGCACGCGACGGCGTGGCCGTGGGTCATCATCGGGCTCGCCGACCTGCCATCCCTCATCGCGGTCATTGCGTTCGTCAAACTGGCGCTCGGGTTCATCGCGCGGGCCGCCGCGCTCGGGGTTGAAATCGAACTTGAGATTCTCGCCGGTGTCGCCGCGTGGCGGAGCCTCCTCGAACGACTTGTTGAGCGGATCGTCGCCGGCGGCAGGTCCTTCTGCGGCGGGCCCAGGCTGCTGCCGACGCGGCTCGAAAGAGCGCGGCAGTTCCCCGGTGCCGGGCGCGTGCGGTGCTTCGTGCGGCGGCAAGTCAACGCTCTTGTCGGCGACGAAGGCGGGCGTGTGCCGTTCATCGAATTGCTCAGCAGCCGCTACCTTCAGACTCGCGGTGGCCTCCTCATGGTCGCGGTCCTGGGAGGGAGGCGAGGCCTTCTCGGCGCGCGGCTTGGACGTGCCTGCGGGGGCGCTCGACGCGCTCACCTCAGCTTTGCCAGGCTCGGCTTTACCCGGCTCGGATTTACGACGCCGCGACGCGACCGGCTCGGCAGTGAACACGTGCCCGCATCGCGAGCACTTGAAGGTCGGCGTCTCGTCGGGCAACACCCGCTCGTCAATACGATAGCGGGTATGACAACTAGTGCATTGAATTTCGATCATCGCCCACCTCACATCCCCGCCGAACAAACTACCACACTCTCGCGCTACGCGCATCAAACCTCGATGCGTCACTACGCCCTCGCTCCGTGCGCATAGCACTTTTGACGCGCCGGTTTGATTCGGCGGGCGGCGGCACTGAGCGCGATCTGATAATTACCGCGCGATGCCTTCGTGACGCCGGCCACGAACTCACGATCTACGCCGAGGAAATTCGCGGTGAGCCTGAGGCATGGGCAGTGCGGCGGGTTGGGGGCGCAAGTGCTGGCCGCACGCTCTCGATGCTGCGCTTTGCGTTTGTTGCCGCACCCGCCGCCCGCCGCGACGGAACTGATCTGGTCTTGAGCTTCGCCCGCGCCGCCGGCGCCGATATCTTGCGCTCGGGCGGCGGTGCGCATTCGAGCTATCTCCGCGCGGCGCGCAAATGGCGCGGTACTCCGGGCGCCGTGACGATGCGGCTGCGGCCGTATCATCGAGTGCAGCTCATCGTCGAACGCAGAGCGTTCGGCTCGCACGAGCTCAAGAATGTGATTGCCGTGTCGAACTTAGTTCGCGACGATCTGATGCGTGAGTTCAAACTTGCACCTTCGATTCTCACGACGATTTACAACGGCGTCGATCTGGCTCGCTTCACCCCCGCGTCGACGTCCGAGGATCGCGCGCGAGTCCGTGCGCAATTCAAAATTCCGCACGCGGCGCGGGTAGTTCTTTTCGTCGGGAACGGCTTCGGACGCAAGGGCTTGGGGGTTCTCATCGAGGCCTGGCCGCATCTCAAAACCAAAGCGCATCTTCTCGTCGTGGGTGCCGATCGAGAGCGCCAACGCTATCAGAGCCAGGCCGCGGCGCTTGGAGTGGGCGAGCGCGTGGTGTTCGCCGGTCCGGTGCCGCACACGGGGCCGATCTTCCGCGCAGTCGACGCCTTCGCATTGCCTTCCCTTTTCGAACCGTTCGGCAACGTCGTGCTCGAGGCGATGGCCTCGGGACTGCCAGTGATGACCTCCGACTTCAGCGGTGTGAGCGAGATTCTGCCGCCCTCGATGCGCGAGTTCTGCCTGCCTGATCCAATGAACGTCCATGAAATGGCCGCGCGGCTTGACGCGCTCATCGAAGCGGCCCCGAAGCTCCACGCCGAAGCCCGCGTCACTGCGCAACAATTCACCTGGGATCGTTATGGCAAGGAAGTTGACGCGTTGATTCGTAGGACGGCTCGCTAGCCGCCGAGGCCGTCGAACATCCCGCGCGCTGTTGCCTGGCGGCGCTCCTCGCGCGCGATTCGCGCCTTCGAGGCTCCAGCAGCACGCGCAATCTTGAGGCGCGTCCAAGCGATGATGTTCCTGCCGATGACCGCGACGGCCGAGTGATGCTCATGCACCATCCGGCAGCGGCCTCGCTCGCGGGCAATGCGAATGAAGCGCTCGCGATCGGCACGCTTGGGGTCAACTTCGTGGTAAACGAGCGCCTCCGGCGCGTAACCGATGCGGAAGCCCGCGCGCCGTAGTCGCGCCGAGATCTCAGTTTCTTCTTCATGACCGCAGGCGCCGGGGCCGAGGCGCTCGTCGAAAGGCCCTACTTGCTGCAGCGCGGTGGAGCGAAATGCCATGTTGGCGCCGAGCACGCCCGTCACCTCGCAGACTTGCTCGCCGTGATCGGAGATCGGCAGGTCCAGGTAGGGCGCCATCGCACCAGCCTTGGCCACGGGATCCTCGGCCGGCAGGATACGACCTTTCATAGCGGCGAATCCGGGATGGCCCGCGAAAAATTCTTCGACCGCGTCCAGATAGCCGTCGCCGACGACGAGGTCGTCATCGATGCAGACGATGATCTCTCCGCGCGCCCCTTTGAGCGCAAGATTCTGCACGTGGCACTTGCCCGCCCGCGGTTCATGCAGATGACGGTGCGGCAAGCCAAAATCGTCGAGCACGGTCGGCGCTGCGGAGCCATTTTCGGCGATCAACAATTCTCGTTCGCCGGCTCGAATCTGCGGCGCGAGCGCCGCAACGAGGCGCCTCAGCGACTCGGGCCGCCGATGAGTCGCGATGATGACGGAGGTCTTCACGGAGCGCCGGTCTTTCGAAACCGCATCAGGATGTTCTCGTCCATCAGAAGGCTCGCGCTCGTCATGAAAGCGAACAGCTGGCGGTTGATCGCGCGCTGTTCGGCGTCGGCGGTCCCTCGAACGTAGCTGAGCCACGAGTAGGCGGCGATAAGCGGGTAGAGCGGCAGGGAGAGGATCATTGCGCGCAATTTGCGCGGGCCGCGCCCGAGCGCCTCCATTCGAAGACCGGTGCCCCATGCAATCCAGTGCAGATCGTTGAGACCCATCACGTGCCAGTTGCGCCCGTCCGCCACCTTATAACGGTAGGGCAGGGGCGAGCGCCGCCCCTTGTAGTATCCAGTCAACAGGTAGTGAACGCGAGAGGTTACGCAGAGGCGGTTCGGTGTCGTGATGATCGCGGTGCCGCCCGGCTTCAGCACGCGCGCAATTTCCCCGACTGCGTGCGGAATGTCCGCGAGATGCTCAATCACCTCGAGCATGGTCACGAGGTCGAAGCGCGACGATTTGAAGGGCAGGGCGTGATCGAGGTCGGCGGCGACCCAGCCGGGTTTATGTGTGTGGTATTCAGTCGAGATGACGCGCCATCCGCGCGCCTTCAGAAGCTCAGAGGATTGGCCGTCGCCGGCGCTCAGATCGAGCGCGAGCGCCGCAGCGCCGTGCTCCGGCGCGAGATCGATCGCGCCCCGCACTCGTTGATTCATCGCAAGCGGGGATTCTCCACGAAGGAAGGATGCGGCTCAAGCCGTGACACCGAGGTTTGCGCAGCGGCTTGAATTGTTTTGCGCCGACGGATTAAATCCTATCTCTTACCTCCGCGCGAGAGTGGCGGAATGGCAGACGCGCAAGGCTCAGGACCTTGTGAGGGCAACCTCGTGGGGGTTCAAGTCCCCCCTCTCGCACCACAAAGCCCGCCGCATGTCGTGACTAATCCCTCGTCGAAAACTTGATGGCAATCTGTGCGCGAGACATTCGGTGGAATAATGCAGTCGTCGGGGCAACCTAGGCGCGGTACATCCGGCTCGAAGGCACAGTTGAGCGGACTGGCTGCCCTCAAGTAAAGTTGTTCCAGGGAGGCGGCGCAATGAAGGTCTTTAGAGACTTGGTGATAACCGGTCCTGGTGAAAAACTGGCTGACTTTATAAACAAGACCGAG
>JASHPB010000016.1 GCA_030038355.1 Candidatus Binataceae bacterium | reverse complement strand
TGGCGGATGTTTTTCATGCAGTTCGAACCCGGCGCCGCGCACGACGGTTTTGAGATCGTTCGCTCAGCCCCGCTGACTCCGGGCGGCGACGCCATCGGCACCCTCGAGGCCGGCCGCTACTTCGCGGTCGCGATGTACAGTTCCGGCGGCGCATGGATCTGCCCCGGCTACGCGCAAGACTCGGAGCATCGCCCCGCCGGTCAGCTCTACAACATATGCTATGGACAGGAAGGCCCGCCCTGCCTCGTGACGCTGGCGATCATGCAGTCGGTTCCAACGCACTGATGGCCGTGGAGAGATTGAATCATCGATCACCACAAGCGGCGGTGCCTCAGAGTTGCCTTCCCCTAGGGAAGGGAAAGAGGGTTAGCTCGGATTTTGTGAATGGCTATTCAGCTTCGAGCGACTCAATCTAACCTCCAACCTCCTTCCCGTCGGGAAGAGGAGCCAATCAATGCGAGCTTCCTTTACGCATTCGGAGCAGCTCAGCCCGACGCCGATGCGATCCGAGTTGATTCCTCAACTGCTATGCCGCCTCGGCGCGCAATCCACACGAGCAGGATCAGCGCCGGGATCGTGATTACCGTCGTCATCAGGAAGAATCGCACCCAGCCAAATTGCTGGGCGAGCAGTCCCCCCGATGACGCGATTATCGTGCGCCCCACGGCCGCCAGCGACGAGAGCAGCGCATACTGCGTCGCGGTAAAGGCGGGCGAGCAGAGGTCCGAAATGTAGGCGACCAGCGCGGCGCCCGCCATCGCGCCGGTCAGGTTTTCCGCGCTGACACAAAGCGCGAGATAACCCAGATGATGCCCGCCCACGGCCTGCAAGACATAAAAGAGATTTCCGGCAGATTGGAGAACGCCGCAGAGAAGTAGCGCGCGCACCACGCCGAGCTTCTGAGTGATGTAGCCACCCGCGAGCGCGCCGACGACGGTTGCGACGAAGCCCGCCACTTTCGAAATCGCAGCGATCTGCTCGAGCGAGAATCCAATCCCGACGTACAGCGGCATCGCCATCACGCCGGCCATCGCCTCGCCCAGCTTGTACGCAAAGATGAAGCTCAAAATCGCCGCCCAGAGTGGGCGCCGCATGAAATCCATGAATGGTCCAAGCACTGCTGTCGCAAACCAGCGCCGCATCGCGTCGTAACCGCCCGGCAACCCCGCCTCCACTGCGCCCGCGGTCTCGGGTTCGGGACCGAATATGAAAACCAGCATTCCGATAGACATCAGCGCGGCCATCGCGGCGTATGCCGCGAACCATCCCGCCTGCGCTGCGATTATGAGGGCGCCGGCGCCGGCGGTAAGCATCCCAAGTCGATAACCGGTCTGGATCATACCGGCACCTGGGCCCTGCTGGTCCGGGGTCAGGAGCTCGACACGGTAGGCGTCGATCACGATATCCTGGCTGGCGGAGAGGAACGCGACGAGCAACGCGAGCGCACCCATCAGCGAGAGATGGTGCTTCGGATCGCATTTGCCGAGCGCAAGCATCGCGGCAACGAGCAGAATCTGAATGGCGAGGCCCCAGCCGCGGCGGCGGCCAATCGCAATCGGCGCCGGCAGCCGATCGATGAGCGGCGACCAAAGAAACTTGAGCGCGTATGGTGTGCCGACGATCGCGAACGCGCCGATCGCGGTGCGGCTCACGCCCGCGGTCGCAAGCCACGCCGCGAGCGTCGAAAACGTGAGCAGTAGTGGAAGTCCGCTCGCGAAGCCGAGCGGCAGAATCAGCATAACGCGCCGATCCAGGTATCCGGAGAGCCGCTTCGACGGCCGGTCCGGTCCGATCGTCCCTCGCCCACCCACCATCTTCTGTTTTACACGTTGGCGGCCGAAACGCGACTCTGCGCCAGGTCTCAGCGGCGGAGCGAAAGACTCGACTTCAGGAAGTTGAACTTGTGGCGCCAGAACTGGCGCGAGCGTCTGAGCGAGCTGACCCAGTTGAACTGCACGCTGAGCCGCGGACCCTCGTATGGAAGATGCCCATGCCACGAGCGCTCCGAGCGGCGGAAGATGAGCATGTTGCCGAAGAGCGGAGGAATCTCGAGCGCGCAGTCATCGATGTTCTTCGATCGCAGCACCCGAATCGCCCCACCAGTCGCGCTCCACTCATCGTTCAGATAGAGCAGCAGGGAAATCACCTTCTCGGCGAGATCGGTATGCACGTAGCCGTCGGAGGCGCGGCTGAGCCGCCCTCTTACACTGACGGTTGTGAGGCACTCGGAGAGATCGATCCCGAACTTGCGTTCGATGCTTTCGCGAAATGCCGGGCTTTCAAGATCATCGAGCAGTTCTTTGAAACCCGGTCCGAAGCTCAATCGATCGAGGGGGATACTTCCGCTCGAAGCGACTTGCGGCGCGTCGGCTATGACGCGCAAGCGCGCGCCTTCATCAATAACGCCGCTCGCGAAGACAAACTGGTACGGTTCAGTGTGGAGGGGGGCGCGCTCAAGCGCGCTCGCCTCAAGAATCGCGAATGCGGAACTCATGCTGTCGCTCTCGGACGCTAGCCGGTTGGCCCCGCGATGACAATCGGCGAATGGCCGTGATAAAAGTCATCAGTCGAAATGCTCGGCCCAGCGGTACGCGTGCCCATTCGAAACTTCAAGCGGATTCTGATCGTACGGCTGAGCTCGCTCGGCGATGTAATCCAGACGCTGCCGATTCCGACCGTCGTGCGCGAGGCGTATCCCGACGCCGAAATCGGCTGGGCGATCGATCGTGAACTGGCGCCGGCGATCGCGGGCCATCCGGACATCAATCACATCCACCTGTGCGATCGCCTAATATGGAGCCGGCGCCTCAAGAATCCGTTCGAATGGTTTCGCATCGCTGCCGAGGCGCGCCGCTTTATCGAGGAGATTCGCGGCGTCGGCTATGACTGCGCGCTCGACGTGCAGGGATTGCTCAAGTCTGCCGTGATTCCGCTCTTCGCCGGTATCCGGCCCCGGATCGGCTTCGCGCACGGCCGCGAGCTGAGTCATCTCTTCTACACCGAGCGCTATCTGAGCAACGTGCAGTACTTCGATCACGATCGCATGCATGTCGATCACATGATGGCGCTGGCTGAGACCATCGGATGCCACATCGATAACTACTCCGTCCGCTTGCCTCCGGCGGCGCCGGCGAGCCGCGCCAAGATCGATGCGCTCGTGCGATTTGGCCGACCAAGCACGATTGTCGGTATCGCGCCGGCAACGCAGTGGAAGAGCAAGCAGTGGCCAATCGAGCACTGGCTTTCGCTGTTAAAAATGATCCTCCAGCGTACGAATGTTAACGTTGTGTTGATCGGAGCGCCATCAGATGCAGTTCAAACATCGCACCTCATTGAAGCACTCGACGACGCGGCGCGGGCTCGAGTCCTCGACCTCGCCGGTAAAACTTCGATCGTCGATCTCTACGCGCTGGTTGAGCGGATCCCGATCATGGTCGCGGCGGACACTGCGCCACTCCATATCGCGGGCGCTGCGGGATGCACACTTATCGGACTCTTCGGCGCCACACCGACACATCGAACAGGCCCGATCGGGAGCGGCCCTATTACCCTGATGACCGCCGAGCCGAAGCTCGCCTGCCAGCCATGCCAGGAACGCGTCTGCCGCTTCGGCACCACTGAATGCATGCGCAACCTCCGCGTCGAACGGGTCTTCGCGGTGCTCGACTACGCTCTTCGAGCAAGTGAAGCCTCCGACAGAAAGCTTGCGTCACGCCCCGACCGCTAGTCGCGACATCCTACCGCTTGTTGCAGCTCGTGCCGCTCGCTAGATCGATCGCGGTGAAGCCGATGCCGTAACGCATGTCGCTGGTGCGTGCGCCTGACTGTTTCGACGCACGTACGAACCTACGAACCGTCATCGCTCAGGTTGTAGCCCTCGTCGGTGATTACGTCCTCCCCCTGCGCCGCACAGTTATCCCTCGGTGATTCCGCGAGCAGGGTTCCCTTCGGCTCGACGCTGCCCTGCAGGTTGCCGATCGCGCCGCCGAAGCAAACCGCCGCAATTGGCACCAACATGCTGTTGCTCACAGTGACGTCGCCGCCAGCATTGAGGATACTCCCCCCAGTGCCGTCAGCGCTGCTGCCGGTGATGGTGCTGTGGGTTATCACCAGGGCCTGGGCGGCGAAGAAAACACCGCCCATTCGCGCAAAGTTGTGCTGGAAAGTGCTCGCGTGGACGGTCAGTAGGCCGAAGTCGGCGCTCGGGCCGCCAAAGCCTGCGCAGTTGAGACGAAATGGACCGTTCGGCACGGTCAGTGTACCGTCATTTTCGATGCCGCCGCCGTCGAAGTCGCGATCGGCCACGCCGTGCGCAATCGTGACATAGGTCGGAGTAAGATTTGCTAGCGGGTTTGACGGCATCACGGTTGTGGAAGTCCCCATCGATCGTGACCCGTGGCGCGACGAGTTGTTGGGACCGGTTATAGTCAAAGTTTGGTCGACCCTGGCGGCTCCGAGTCCAATACGATCGTTGGCCGGCCAAAGCAGCGTCGAACGTGATAGTGCTGCTCGGATAAGATGAAGCATTGGCATGTTCGAGCGCGTCGCGAAGACTGCCTGGGCCGCTGTAGAGGTCATTTGTGACCGCGAAAAGCAGCCGCGTGCAGGCCGCAAGAAATGTGATGCTAACGATCGCTGCCTGTGACAACCCTGCGCATGCGTGGGCCCACGAGCTGGTGAATCCTCGGCCCGTGACGTCCCTCCCGAGCGCGATCGCGGCTTCAGCCCGCTGACCACCTTTGCCTATAAAAATGCAACTTGTAGGGTCAGACTAAACCACCTCGCGGTGATCGGGTCGGGCCAGGAGTGGAGCTGGCGAAGACGTCCGACCGCTCAGCTACCCACTCGCGGCCGAGCGTGCTCAAAGGCCGATCCGACCAGACGGCCTCGACAAATCAAATTTCGCTAACAGGCAGGATAGCTATCGATGGCGGCGAACAGCTTTTTGGAGGCGGCGATCGGATTCGAACCGATGCATGGAGGTTTTGCAGACCTCTCCCTTAACCACTTGGGTACGCCGCCTTGTCGAGGGTTGCTCGTGAAGCAGCTTCAAGTCTCTATCACGCCATACCGGCAGCAT